>JBEPVH010000196.1:0-4803 GCA_041691115.1 bacterium
CATCTGCACAGTGACGCACAGCGCCAGTACCGCGGCACCGGCCATCCACGCGGCATCGACGAAGCGGTTGCGTGGCGGCGCCTCGGTGATCGTGCTCACAGCTCAGATGCCGGGTCGGCGGTGGGGTGCGTTCTCAGGTAGTCGCACACAGGACTGTGCACCAGTGGATCTGTCGGCAGATTCATTGTCGCTGCCTTCGCCTGTGGAACGAAGATCTCACTGTGTGGATCGGCGTAGACGAGCTTCCAACGCGGCGAGTGTTCCAGTACGTTGGTGATGGGAGTATCGCGATCAAACAGGATCATGTCGGTGTTATAGGACGTGATGATCTGCTCCCAGTCCCACTCCACTCCTTCGATCTTCGAGTATTGGATCAGGAGGTCGTCACCCATCAGCGCAGCATCACCGAAGATAAAGACGTGGTCACCGCGTGGCGACAGCTTGTAGCTGAGGTAGCCGCCCTCGCCGTACTGATTGAAGATGTTGTACTTCCCGGGTGCTTTCTCGATCCATTGCACAGCGCAGACGGGCATGTCACGCGCGTAGCTGATGGAGTCCTCGGCCACGGCGACGGTGGTGCCGATACGCAGACCGACGACGGCGACCACGAACAGCATCACCAGGCAGAACAGGGGAAGGCGCATCTTCAGGGGTGGCGAGGCCGAAGGTCGGAGCTTGAAATGCGCCACCAGGCGCGCATGAATCTGTCCCGCCTGAGTTATCCAGACGGGCGTTGCCGCCGCCACGAAGAGGGCGATGTGGCGGATCGACTGCAGCGACAGAACCACTCCCACCAGAAGAAGAGCCAGGTCGCGCGCCCGGATCGAGCGGTTGATGATGATCATGGCGACGAGGGAGAAGAGCATCGGCGCGTAGAGGAACATGATTTCGAACAGATGGAAGTTGGGCGCGTGCCACTCCTGAATGATTTCCTGCTGCACGGGCGATCCCTGCGTGGCGAACGGGTAGAGCACGATCTCAGGCCCGTTGGGATTGATCATCGCCGCCAGCGTTGCGACGACGGCGACGGCAAGTACCGTCCACGCGCGACGCGGCATTGCCGACCCGGTCCAGCGCAGGCGTCCGCCGATGAGGTCGGCGACTGCCATGACAACAAGGAAGCCGGTGCCGATGATGAAACCGGAGTGAAAGTTGCTCCACACGATGAAGAGGGGCACCAGCAGCCAGATGCGCTTGCCACCGTGGCGCAAATGGTGGTCACCGGCGAGAAGTACAAGGCACGCCAGGGCGAACGTCAGCATCTGAGCGCGCGGCCCCCAAATGGGATAGCCGCAGAGCGTGGCGGCCAGCATGCCGGCGGCGGCGACGATGGGATGGGGTCCGTCGAGCCGGGCGCGCAGGAAGATCGCGATCAGCCCGAGCCACGTGATGAAAGCCAGGATCACGGCGATCAGGCCGATGCCGCCGGCATCACGTAGCCAGGCGAACGCCACCTCGGTTGCCCACTCGTGCATCGTCCAGTGATGCGACGCCACTGTGTAGGTGAAGGGATCGGTTCCGAGCAGTGAGCCTGAGCCGCGCAACATCTGGCCGGTTCGCAGATGCCACCAGAAGTCTGGATCGCGGATGGTCGAGATGACGGGGATGGCGATGGCGATGAGCACTGCCGAAAGCACCAGGCCACTCGAGGTGGTGATCGTGTCCAGTACCCGGTACAGGCGCCCAGCCTGAGCCGTCGTCGGAGGCGGCGTTTGCGGGCCTTCCATCGAGGCGCTATTGTGCCGCGCCTAGCACCCGAGCGAATGGCGAAGCGGGCGGGACGCCCGGAGCGCCCCGCCCCTCGCTTTCCCTTTCGGCCTCCGGCGTAGCCCCGCTACGCCGCAACTCATCCCGCCGTTGCGGGATTCGTGGGAACCGGATGCGGTGTCTTCCTGAGCCAGCCGAGGCGGTCCGATCCGGGGATTCCTTCTTCGATGTCGCCGGCGAGGGCCGTGGCAATCGCCCTGGTGAGTTCATCGAGGTTGAACGGCTTGTTCATGAACCCGATGCCACCGAGTGCCATCACCTGCTCAATGTCTTCATCGAACACGCGGGCGGTCAGCAGAATGATCGGCATCGCAGCGAACGATTCATCACTCCGCAGCGTCTTGCAGACGGTCAGGCCGCTCATGCGCGGCATCATCACGTCACAGATGAGGATGTCGGGCCGCCACTCCAAGGCTGTCGCGACTGCCACGGCGCCGTCCTCGGCACTGCGGATGTCGTAGTCCGATACAGCGAGTCGCAACTCGAGAAGGCGGCGCAGTGCCGGGTCATCCTCGGCGACGAGAACTCGGGGTGTGTCCCCCGTGCGCGTCGTCATGTTGTCCGGCCTCCAATGCCCTCCCGCTCTGACACTGATTACATCCGGTTATACGCTGCTGAAAATCCCTGGCAGTTTCGGGCAACCGGCTTGTGACATCAACTCATTCGAATTCGCGGCATGTGGCTCAAAACGCAACCGGACTGCGACATTCGATGCGCTTGACGCGAGAGCGTCCGCGGCGCTGAGCCCCGGTATCATGGGCGGCGCCCATGGCCAACGGCGACACACAACTTCCTGTGAATCCGGGTGCCCTCACCGGGGTGCGCTTCCTCGTCAGCAAGCGCATTGAGGACCTCGACGGTTCGGCGTCGCGCCTGGAATCACGCCTCTCGGACGCCGGTGAGCGCCGAGTCGAACTGCGTGACCAACTCGAAGAGTCCGAGGTCCGCTGGCAGCACATCCTCAAGAACCTGGTCAAGTTCAATCCTGAGGACATCGACAAGACATTCCGACTGCTGTCGTCGACCCGCGCCGATCTGGCTGCCGTCGAGGAGCGCTACCGCGACGTCGCCGGTCGTCTCGGCGATCTTCGTGCCGAGCAGGAGGTGCTGCGATCCGTCTATCGCTCGCTCGACGATCTGGCAGCTTCGTCATTGCCCTCGGGCGGTTCGGCCCGGCTGCGCTCGGCGTCGCGGCAGGTGTTTCAGATCATCGAGGAGGAACGCATGCGCATCGCCCGCGACATGCACGACGGGCCGGCGCAGTCAATGGCCAACCTGGTTCTGCAGGCGGAGATCCTCGAGCGCCTGATTTCGCGTGATCCCACGATGGTGGTCAAGGAACTTGCTGACTTCAAGGAAGAGGTTCGCGGTGTCCTCGACGACACCCGCCGTCTTATCTTTGATCTGAGGCCCATGACACTTGACGATCTCGGCCTTGTGCCGACGTTGCGCAAGTTCGTCAAGGAGTTCGAGGAGAAGTCGGGAATGAAGTCGCATCTCGGCGTTGTCGGGGAGGAGGTGCGGCTGCCCGGATCGTACGAGCCGACACTCTTCCGCATCATCCAGGAGGCGCTCAACAACGCCCGCAAGCACTCCCAGGCGAAATCGGTCGAGGTCATCGTGGCGTTCACCAAAGAGACGATCAGAGCCACGATTCGTGATGACGGCAGTGGCTTCGATGTCGCCGCCACCGAAGCGCGCCTGGATTCCACCAAACATCTCGGCATGATCTCGATGCGCGAACGCGCCGATCTCGAGAAGGGGCGAATTGAGATCCGGTCGCAGGTGGGCAAGGGGACCGAAATTCGCGTGGAATTCGACCTTCCGTCCAAACCCTGAACTCATCTGTTGCCAGCACTGAGGAACAGGGTTGGCACAATAGGGCGGATGCGCCACACCGTTCTTGCCAGCGACTACGACGGTACGCTGGCGACGCACGGGGAATTGCACGGCGCAACCCTGGCGGCGCTGCAGCGGCTGAAGGACTCGGGCAGGCGCCTGTTGCTGGTGACCGGGCGCACCGTTGACGCGCTGCGCCTGATGTGTCCCGAATCCGATGTCTTCGACCTCATCGTCGCCGAGAACGGAGCCCTCATCTACGAGCCGGCCACCAAGAAGACAGCGCAACTGGCCCCGCCTTTGCCGGATAACTTCGCATCTGTGTGCCGCGCCCATGGGGTGCACGACATGCACGTGGGCCAGGTCATTGCGGCGACATGGGACACCTACCGCCACGGGGTCCTTTCGGCAATCGATGCGCTCAGCCTCGACCTTCGTCTCAGCTACAACAAGGGCTCACTGATGATTCTGCCACCCGGCGTCGACAAGGCATCGGGTCTCGCGGCTGCACTCAAACAGATCGGGGCGCGGCCCGCCGAGACCGTTGCTATGGGCGACGCCGAAAACGACATTCCCCTTCTCGACATGTGTGGCGTCGCCGTGGCCGTGGCCAATGCCCTCGCCATCGTCAAGGAACGCGCCGACATCGTCACGCTGCAAACGCATGGCGAGGGTGCCACCGAAGTCCTCGATGCGCTTGTCGCCGATGACCTGGAATCGCTGCTGCGCAAACGCCGCGCCGGCTAGCACGTCAGGTCGGCCGAGGGCCCGGGCTTCTCCAGCACTGAGGCGAGGACATGCCGTGGCCCCGCCATGGCATTGGCGGTCACCATCACGCGGTAGGTGCCGCTGCGGCACGGCAGCAGGCGTACCGGCGACTCCGTGAAGTGCCTGGCGTCGGTGGTTGCATCAGACCCGCCACCGCGCGCCACGTCGTGCCACACACCACCGTCAAGGCGCTGCAGAGCAACCGCATCAACGACCTGGATGCCGCCTGTATCGCACGTGACGGTGTCGCCGCCGCTGATCGCCTGCGGATTCCGTGGGTCGTGTGTGGTGACGCGGGGTGTGGCGATGGCGATGGTGCAGGCCGGCCCGTGCGGACGGACCGACGACTCTTTGACGACGAGTGTTGTCGACAGCGTCGCAGCGACGGCGGCGGCAGCAATCGCGGCGGCAACGCGCCCGCCCCTACTC
>JBEPVH010000197.1:0-4798 GCA_041691115.1 bacterium
CCGGAGGACCTCGCGCGCTGGCAGACGGCGCTGTACAAGGACTTCGCCGTCATTCCCGAACAACTGGTGGAGTCGATGACGACAGCACATGTCGCCACGGAACACGAGGGCGAGAGCTACGGCTACGGGATCGCCCTCGCTGAGGTGGGCGGTGAACGCTGCTACCTGCACCGCGGCGAGTCGGCGGGCTTCGAACATGCCCTCTTCTATTTGCCGGACGAGGACGTGGGTATCGCCCTGCTCTCGAATCTGGGCACCCCTGATCTCAACATGACTGATGTGGGCAAGGAGATCGTCCTGGCCCATGCAGGAGCCCTCTTCTAGCCCAATGTCCGTCGGACGTCCGTGACAGCACGCTAGTGTCGCCTCACAGGACCGCCGAGGGGGGCGGCGATTGTTGAGGGGAAGTTTTCGTGGGTAAGCAGCTGCCGCTCTCTGAGAGCCGGACCATTGCGTTTCCTACCGCCGAGATCGCGATGCGCGTCTCCCAGAACCTCGGTTCTGTGGTCGGCCACAAGGAAGTCACTCCCGAGGGCTGGGGCATGGTCACCAAACTCGTTCAAAATGGCAATGTCTTTGAGTTCGCTCTCGAGTTCGAGGGCGCCAAGACCATCATGGGCAAGTCGTTCACCGGCTCCGGTACCGCCGAAGGCACGGTGACGCTGGTATCGCTGGGTGCCAACACCACCCGCCTCGACCTCCGCGGCGTTATGAACATCGAGGGTGCGGCAGCTCATGCGCCGAACTTCATCCTCAACAAGGTCATCAAGGCCCAGATCGACGATCTCTATCGCGACATGCTGGCCGAACTCGGTGGCAACGACGGACCCGGGCTCGCTGCCTAGATCCTCGAGATCGCGAAGGGCCGGGATCGCCTGCAAGGGCGGCCCGGCCCTTTCCTTTTGATGGCGAGCCATATACTCGCTGGCCGTGGCCGATACCAAGCCGATGACTCCCAAGGGCGGTGATTCCAAGCAGATCACCGCCAAGAGCGAGGATTTCGATCGCTGGTACGTCGACGTGGTTCGTCGCGCCGAACTAGCGGACTACACCCCCGTCAAGGGCTGCATGGTCATCCGCCCCTACGGCTTCGCGCTGTGGGAACTGGCGCGAGATGCACTCGACGCCATGATCAAGCGCACCGGCCACGAGAACATGTACTTCCCGCTGTTCATCCCCGAGAGCTACCTGCTCAAGGAGGCTGAGCACGTCGAGGGCTTCGCTCCCGAGGTGGCCTGGGTCACCCACGGCGGCACCAAGCAGTTGGAGGAACGCCTGGCGCTTCGGCCAACGTCCGAGACCATCATCTGTTCGCTCTACGCGGATTGGATCCACTCGTGGCGCGATCTGCCCGTCCTCATCAATCAGTGGGCCAACGTTGTCCGCTGGGAGAAGCGCACGCGCCTATTCCTGCGCACGACAGAATTCCTCTGGCAGGAGGGTCACACGTTCCACGAGACGACCGAGGAGGCGGGAGCCGAGGTCGACACCATGCTCGAGTGCTACCGCGAACTGGCCGAGGACTGGCTTGCCATGCCCGTCATCAAGGGCCGCAAGACCAACTCCGAGAAGTTCGCCGGCGCCGAATACACGCTGTCGATCGAGGCCATGATGTCCGACGGCTGGGCGTTGCAGGCGGGCACGTCGCATCACCTCGGGCAGAACTTCACCAAGGCCTACGGCATCAATTACACCGACAGAAATAACACGCTGCAGCACCCGTTCCAGACGTCATGGGGCGTGTCGACGCGCATCGTCGGCGGCGTGATCATGGCCCACGGTGATGACGCCGGCCTGATCCTGCCGCCCAAGGTGGCGCCGGTTCAGGTGGTGGTCGTCCCGATCACTCGCAGCAACGACGAAGAGGGCAGCCGTCTCGTCCTGGAAGCCTGCGCTCGGATCGAAGCCGAACTGCCCGCGGGCGTCCGCCTCAAGGTCGACAGGCGTGAAGGCATCCGTCCCGGCGAGAAGTTCGCGCACTGGGAACTCCGCGGCGCGCCTTTGCGCATCACCGTTGGACCCAAGGATCTGGCCGACGGCAACATCACGCTGGTCCGTCGCGTTGACGGCGTGCAGACCGTGGAGCCTCTCAATGGCTTGGCCGCCCGCCTTCCGGGCATGCTCACCGACGTCCAGGCGGCAACGCTGGCGCGGGCGCGCGGCATCATGGATGACCGTTCGGTCGACGTGAAGAATCTGGATGAACTGCGCCAAGCGTTCGAGGACCGTCCGGTCTTCGCGTCGGCTCCCTTCTGCGATACGGTCGATTGCGAGGATCAGGTCAAGGAGACGGTCCACGCGGCAACGATCCGCAACCTGCGGTCCGACAGGTCCGCTGAAGGCGCGCCGTGCCTGGTCTGCGGCACCGCCACCGACCACGTCGCGGTGATCGCCCGGGCCTACTGACCGGGCATTTGTCCGCCGAAAGTCCCTCGTGGAATTTTCGACGCGTTTACCCTGGGTCGCTGAGGCGTCGTGTGACGTCCACCAGTGAGAGGGAAGCAATGACAAGCCATCCGATTCGCAACTTCATGATGACCGTCGACGGTCTCGCCGCCGGTACCGTCACCGGTCTCATCGGACTGGGAATCGGCGCTGCCGATCACCACGTCGCCCTGACCGGAGCCATCCTGGCGCTGGCCGGAGCCGGTGCAGGTGCCGGTGGTACCTACGTCGTTGCCAACAAGATCAACCGCGGCGGCCGTGCCGTTCTCAGTGCCATCGAGGAAGCTGCTTCCAAGGTCGAGGCTGAGAATGCTGCCAAGGCTCCTGCCACAGCTGAGACTCCTGCTGCTCCTGCCGCCGCTCAGGGCGTCGAGTAGTCACGACATGGGTGGCCGCGATTCCCGGCTCGGGCCGGGATCGCGGCTACACTCATTAAGGAGATGCCCATAGAGGAACTCCTTCCGAAGCTCTCCTACCTTTCGGATAAGGATCAGGAGACCGTCCAGCGCGCTCACGTCGTGGCGCGCGACGCGCACGAGGGACAGTTCCGGCTCTCCGGCGAGCCCTACATCGAGCATCCAATGGCCGTCTGCGGCCTGCTCGCCGACCTCCACCTGGATGCCGACACGCTGTCGGCGGCCATGCTCCACGACACGGTGGAGGACACCGCTGTCACCCGCGAGGACATCGAGACCCAGTTCGGGCCGCATGTCGCCACGCTGGTGGACGGCGTCACCAAGCTCGGCAAGATCCACGTTCGCACTCAGGAGCAGCACCAGGCCGAGAACATCCGAAAGATGCTCGTCGCCATGGCCGAGGACATCCGTGTCGTCCTCATCAAGCTGGGTGACCGGCTACACAACATGCGCACCATCACGGCGCACCGTGATGACAGGCGGCTGCGCATCTCGCGCGAAACCATGGACATCTACGCGCCGCTGGCGCATCGCCTGGGCATCTGGCAGATGAAGGGCGAACTCGAGGATCTGGCATTCGCCCAGCTGGACCCCGAGAACTACAAGCTCATCGACGAGAAGCTGCGGATCAAGCGCGAAGAGCGCGAGACCTTCGTCCGCGACATTTCAGAGATCCTCACCAAGGAGTTCGAGCGCTTCGAGCTCAAGGCCGACATTTCCGGAAGGCCCAAGCACGTCTATTCCATCTACGACAAGATGACGCGCTCCAACAAGACGTTCGATGAGATCTACGACCTCATCGCCGTCCGCGTGCTGGTCGACAACATCAAGGACTGCTACGGCGTCCTCGGTGTCGTGCACTCGTTGTGGAAGCCGATCCCTGGCCGTTTCAAGGACTACATCGCCATGCCCAAGGGCAACGGCTACCAGTCCCTGCACACAACGGTGGTGGCGCATACGGGTGAGCCCATGGAGGTGCAGATCCGCACCCATGAGATGCACCAGACGTCGGAGTTCGGTATCGCGGCGCATTGGCGCTACAAGGGTGCGGGCATCGACACGCGGTCCGACGAACGCTTCGGCTGGTTGCGCCTTCTCATGGACTGGCAGAAGGAGGTCCTCGACGCCGAAACCTTCGTCGACACAGTCAAGGTCGACATTTTCCAGGACGAGGTGTTTGTCTTCACTCCCAAGGGCGATGTGCGCTCATTGCCCATGGGCTCGACAACGGTTGACTTCGCTTATCGCGTGCACACCGACGTCGGTCATCACTGCATCGGCGCCAAGGTCAACTCGCGCATGGTGCCCCTCGACTACCGCCTGCAAAACGGCGACATCGTCGATGTGCTCACCACCAAGGCTCCGCACGGTCCTTCGCGCGACTGGCTGAATTTCGTCAAGACGTCGTCGGCGCGGGAGAAGATCCGCACCTGGTTCAAGAAGGAGCGCCGCGAGGAGAACGTCCAGAAGGGACGTGAACTTCTCGACAAGGAATTCCGGCGAATGCGGCAGATGGCGCTGGGGTCCATCAAGGACGACAAGCTCCTTGAGATCGCCAAGGAGTTCAAGTTCAACTCCATCGACGATTTCCTCGCCGCCGTCGGCTACGGCGACGTGTCGGCGCGCAGCACTGTGCTGCGCTTCAGCGACAAGGATGGCTCCGCCTCCGACGACGACTCCTTCAAGGTGCTGCCCATCCCGGTGACGTCGGGATCGCGGCCCACGGGCGAGGTCCGGGTCCACGGCATGACGGACATGCTGACGACCCTGGGGCAGTGCTGCAAGCCATTGGTGGGGGAGCCCATCCGCGGCTACATCACTCGGGGCAAGGGCGTCACGGTGCACCGCCTGGAGTGCGTCAACATCCGCCACGTTCTCGCCACGGCGCGCCTTGGCGAAGTCGCGCGAGATCGAGAGCCTGTCCTCCTTCGGGAGCT
>JBEPVH010000198.1:0-4750 GCA_041691115.1 bacterium
AGATGTGTTAAGAGACAGGGGCATCATCGCGCTCGCCAAGGAGAAGGGCATCCTTATTGCGATCCGCTCGCGCAACCCGCTCTCCGACAAGTTGGTAGAGACATTGCACGCGTTGGTCAAGCCCGGATCGCTCCAAGCCAAGACGGCGGACGCGATCGACCTCGCGTATCTCGGAGTGCGCCCAGCGGACAAGGGTCTCGTTGTTCTCTTCAAACCCAACGTGGCGGAGGTTGAGGCCCGACTTGCCGGTCTCTCACCAGAACTAGCCGACGCTGTGCGCGCACGTATGAAGTTCCGTGCCGATGAGTACGACAAGTACGTGGCCAAGTATCGGGACTTCGCCAAGCCCCTCGACGAGGGTGGTGGTTTGCCTGTCGAGTTCGACTGGAGCGGCCAGGGGATCACTGGTGTACCCAACCCCGGAGCCGGAACTCTGCGCGGGTTCGGAATGTCAGCGGTTGGTCCTGACGGCCTTGCCCGCCCGGCTGAGTACTTCCTGCCACAAATTGCCGACAAGAATGGAGTGGCACGGTTCGTGACCGGCGATATCGACGTTGTCGGTATCACCCTTGCCAATGGGCGCGCCATCACGTCGCAGGCGGAGCGCGTTGACATCTACAAGAATCTGATGAAGATCATCGACATGCAGCATCCCGAGACGCTGACATGGCTGACGGGTGGTGAAAAGCAAATCTCCCTCCTCATCGACCACATCGGCGCGTTCGCCGAACGTTTGGCTGTCTTTGGCCCAGATGGCGGTGCGTTCACCGCCTCGATCAATCCGTTCCTCACAACATTTGATGGCGCCACCAATGCGCTGCGCGGCGTGTGGTACGTGGGCGCGTATAAGTCGCCGGTTGCAAAGGCGTACATCGTTGGCGACATCGCAGCCGCCAAGCTGCAAAATATCGGGCATGCTGCTACGCAGCCCTACCTGTCACCGATCAGTTGGTTCTTGGGACAGGTGGCTGCTGTCCAACCATCGCCGTCAAGCCAACTGCTGGATAGCAGTGGCGTGCATCTCGCCGGCTACCGCATGGCAGCAGACGTATCACTGCCGACCGGTGACAATCACGGTCTACTCGGGCTTTGTCCGTGGCATTTCAGCACGGATGCGAACGCCTTGACACTGAATACCGACCGTCGCGGCGGGCTTGTGCAGTGGACGGAGGGCAGCAACGCTTGGGCCGGGTACGACACGATGGCATGTCGATCTGCCACCAGCGTCCACCCGACGATCAATCTGCTCCCACAGACGGCGCTGATTGCCGGCGTCGACGCGGGCGCCACAACGCTCGGTGTGTACGGGCTACATCAGATCGATCCGAATGTCAGCGAAGCCGCGACGCCGTGGCTCAAGGCCGGCGACGACATCGTCATCGAACCGGGTCAGCCAGACCAGGAGTACGCGACCATCAAGTCGCTGAGCCCGTTGACTCTGGAGAAGCCGCTGACCCACGCCCATCTCGCAGGAGCAATGGTGTCGCTGGTACACCGCCAGGGCCCTGGCATTCTGGTCGTGATAGTGCTGCTGATTCTCTTGTTGCTCGTCGTGGTCTTGGCTGTTAGCACGGTCCGCGTGCATAAGCGCGGCGGGACCTCGTGGCCGCGAGCTGCTCTCCGGTCCCCGGGCGACATCGGGAGCGCCGCGAGACGGTGGGCGCCATGGCGACGAGATACCCTTCAACGATCGGTCGGTGGAGTGCCGCCTAGTACTAGCGGTTAACAGCCTTCATCCCGGCCGCGTCGTAGCGCTCGCCCGATGCCTGAGGAATCTCGGCATCGATTCGGGCCAGGTCCTCCGGAGTCAGAGTGACATCAACAGCTCCTGCGTTCTGCTCCAGGTAGGCGCGTCGCTTGGTGCCGGGGATGGGAACGATGTCATCGCCCCTCGACAGCACCCAGGCCAGCGCCAGTTGTGCCGATGTGATGCCCTTACCTGCCGCAATCTCGTCAACCTTCGCTGCGAGCTTCTGGTTGGCTTCGAGGTTGTCGCCGGTGAACCGAGGACCGTTCTTGCGGTAGTCGTTGTCATCGAGATCTTCCGGCGACCGGAAACGACCGGACAGGAAACCCCTGCCGAGAGGCGAATACGGCACGAAACCGATGCCGAGTTCACGACACGTCGGAAGGATTTCAGGCTCCGGGTCGCGAGTCCACAGCGAGTATTCGCTCTGCACGGCGGTGATCGGATGCACTGCATGGGCCCGACGGATGGTTTCTGCGGACGCCTCACTCAGTCCGATGTGCAGCACCTTGCCCGCGGTAACCAACTCCGACAGCGCGCCAACTGTCTCTTCGATCGGAACCGCCGGATCGACGCGGTGCTGGTAGTAGAGATCGATGTGGTCGGTGCCGAGACGCGTGAGCGAACCATCGATCGACGAGCGAACATGGTCGGCCGAACCGTCGAGCGCTCCGATGGTCGACATGTCACCGGCAACTGCGGTGTCCATACGCCGGGCGAACTTGGTCGCGAGAACGTACTCATCGCGATGACCCTTGATGGCGCGCCCGAGCAGTTCCTCGTTGCTCAGCGGCCCGTACATCTGCGCGGTATCAAGGAAGTTGATGCCCAGTTCCAGCCCGCGCTGAATGGTGCTGATGGATTCCGCCTCGTCTGTTGATCCGTAGAAGGCAGACATGCCCATGCAACCAAGTCCCAGTGCCGAGACCTCAAGGCTTCCGAGAGTGCGCTTCTGCATTGGTGGGGTCTCCGCGGTTCCTGGCTGGTCCGGTATCGGGCGGCCATGGTACTGGACCGGTCCGCTGCCGAAAACTGCATGATCCCCCCGCGATTCGAGCGACGAGAAGGGGCAAACATGACACCGCAAGACCAGGCACAACTCACCAAGACGATCTCGGCGCTTGCCGACGCCAATCCCGCGGCGCGTTTCCGCGTCCAGATCCGGCGTCCCGTCGATGCCGGTCCCGGCGTCATGAGTGCCTCCGAGTTCGCAGCGCGCTGTGCGCAGGCGCGGATTGAGGCCGAGGTGGTCCCTCATGTCGTCAGTGGCGGCGACGGCGTCATCCAGGAGATGCGCCTGGTCCGGGCCTTCGGTCGCGCCGAGGACCTCCTCACGGTGCTGCGCGAGTTGGCCAAAGAGCCGCTCGACGCTCCGCGCCGCGGGCCGTCCCTGCCCGGCGAATAGGCTCGGATCCGACCTAGAGTCCGTCGCATGGGATCAGATCCGGCGAGCGTGCCCATCTCGCCGGTGCCCGGCAAGCTGAGGATCCGCCTGCTCGGCGACTTCTTCGTTGAGGGGATTCCACCAGCGAGTCTGGGGAGCCGCAAGGCACGCACGCTGGTCAAGGCTCTGGCGCTTGCCCGTGGTGCGACTGTCCCCACCTCCACCCTGATCGACATCCTCTGGGGTGACGCGCCTCCGGCCAAACCGGAGGACCAGGTTGCGGTCCTGGTAAGCCGCCTTCGCAGTGTGCTCGGGGCTTCCCGATTTCCCAAGACGCCCGCCGGCTACGCGCTGGTCTACGACTGGCTCGACCTCGACGCCGTTGAGGAGCTGACGGCGGAGGCTGAGCGCCGCCTCGCCGGTGATGAACTGGTGGCGTCCCGGGCCGCTGTTGATGCTGCATTGCAACTCTGCCGCGGACCCCTGCTCGCCGACGAGCCGGAGGCCGACTGGGCCGAAGTGCAGAGGGACGCCGTGCAACGCCTGGTCGCCGGCATCAAAATGCGCGGCGCTGAGGCTGCGATGACTGCGGGCCACTACAGCACCGCCGTTGAATTCGCCGAGCAGATCCTCGAATCGGATCCGTACGACGAGGTGGCGCTGCGCATCGCCATGACCGGCCTCTCAGCATCGGGGCGACGAGCGTCGGCGCTGGCACTTCACGAGAAGTTCCGAGCGCGCCTGGACGACGATCTCGGCGTCAGCCCATCGGCGGAAACCGAAGCTCTGCATCTCCGTCTGCTCAAGGCGGAATCCGGTCCGGTCGCGGACGC
The DNA here is from genome assembly GCA_041691115.1 of bacterium. Taxonomy (GTDB): domain Bacteria; phylum Chloroflexota; class Dormibacteria; order Aeolococcales; family Aeolococcaceae; genus JBEPVH01. The sequence continues at coordinate 3,965 of JBEPVH010000198.1, forward strand.
CGAACCAATCGTACCGGCGGGACTTCCGGGTCGCGCCGCTGCTTTCGCTGGACTCAACGCCGCGTTGGCACGGGCTCTGAGCGGCGCTGGCGGCGCCGTCACCATTCGCGGTGAACAGGGATTGGGCAAGACGCGACTGGTGCGTACCTGGGCGGCCGGCGCGCGCGCCAAAGGCTCGGCGGTACTCACCGGCTCGTGCCAGTTGGCCACACGCGCGCTACCGCTCCAGGTCGTGTGCGATGTCCTCAACGACCATCTGCGCGGCACCACCGCGGAAGACGCAGCACGGATTCTCGGTGACGATGCCGACATCGTCGCCCCGCTGCTCGTGACGCCCGGCAGCCAGACGCAGGCCCCGTCAAGGTTGGCGGAGACAGCGGGTCCTGACTTCGCGCAGTCGGTGCTCTTCGCGGCGGTCACCCGCGTCATTCTCCGCATCGCCGGAACCAGCGGCGTCGTGGTCATCGTCGATGACCTGCAGTTTGCCGACAGCACAACCCTTGAGTGGGTGCAGTACGCCGCAAAACAGATCGGCAGTGCACCGGTTCTGCTTGTTGTCACTCAGTGGCCGGACGTCGCTGCGCGCATCCCCGACGCGGTCGTCATCGACCTTGAGCCACTCGACATCGAGGCCACCATAGAGGTGGTCGGCGCGAGCCGGGCCACGGTTTTGCACGAGCGCAGCGGCGGCAATCCGCTTTTCCTCACCGAGTTGCTGGCTGCCGACGATGACACGCACCTTCCGGCGTCCCTCCGCGATGCCGTCGAAATTCGCGCATCGCTCGC
>JBEPVH010000199.1:0-4784 GCA_041691115.1 bacterium
GCCCGGCCGTACTCAGTGGGAAGGCTTTGGCTCCGCAACGCGCGCTGCCGCCGCCGGCGGCATCACCACGATCATTGACATGCCCCTGAACAGCATCCCGCCGACGACGTCGACGGCTGCCCTTGACCAGAAGAAGCAGGCCGCCCAAGGGCAGTGCGCCACGAACGTCGGGTTCTGGGGCGGTGCCATCCCCGGCAACGTTGCAGAGCTACAACCCCTGTGGGAAGCGGGGGTCTTCGGCTTCAAGTGCTTCCTGGCAGAGTCGGGAGTCGACGAGTTCCCCCACCTCACACCCCCCCAGCTCCGCGAACACCTCACCGAGATCAGCCACTTCGACGGACTCATGATCGTCCATGCGGAGGATGCCGCCACCCTCGCCGGCGCACCTCCCGCGGGAGGTCGAGCCTACGGCTCCTATCTCGCCTCCCGGCCGCAGAGGGCCGAGACGCAGGCGATCAGCCAGGTCATCGCCGCCGCTCGCGCCACGGGGGCCCGCGTACACATTCTCCACCTGTCGAGTGCACAGGCATTGCCGCTGCTCCGCCAAGCCAGGGCCGACGGTGTGAGGGTGACGGTCGAAACCTGCCCCCACTACCTTTTCTTCGATGCGGAAAGCATCCCCGACGGGTCGACAGAGTTCAAGTGCTGCCCACCGATCCGCGAGGCCGACAACCGAGAGGAGCTGTGGCGGGCGCTCGCATCGGGTGAGATCGACCTCATCGCCTCTGACCACTCGCCATGCACGATCGATCTCAAGCGATTGGATACCGGCGACTTCGCCCAGGCATGGGGTGGCGTGGCTTCTGTACAGCTGGGCCTTTCTATCATCTGGACGCAGGCCCGCGCGCGTGGACACTCGCTCGGCGACCTGGTGCGCTGGATGGCGGAGGGTCCCGCGCGACTTACCGGCCTCATGAATGCCAAGGGCCGGATCGCGGTGGGCGCAGATGCCGACCTGTGCGTCTTCGCGCCGGAGGAGCAATACACGGTGGACGCCGCGGCGCTGCATCACCGCAACCCTGTCACGCCCTACCAGGGTTGCACCCTGGCGGGCGTGGTCCACAGCACGCTGCTCGGCGGGAAGGTCGTCGAGCCTTCGGCCCCGGGGGGGCGCTTCCTCGACCGGTGCTAGTCCGTTCCGCCCGGCCCTTCGTCTGTCGCGATGCCCCACAACACAGAGGAGACGCGCAATGACCGCAGCTCCACCTCGCTCGATCAAGTCGATGATCAATGAGGTCGGCTTCGTGGGCAAGAGTCTGATGTCCATCAACGATCTGTCCGATGATCAGCTCTACGGCTTGTTCAATGTGGCGCGAACGCTCGAGCCCTACAATCGGTCGCACATCAATCTTTTCCCTGACCGGCTCGTTGCCCTGCTGTTTTTCCAGCCGAGCACTCGCACGAGGATGAGCTTCCAGACAGCCATGCACCGTCTCGGCGGCATGGTGATCTCCGAGGCCAACCCACAGGTCACCTCTTCCGCCGCCAAGGAGGAGAGCCTGGCCGACATGATGCGCTGCGTCGCGAAGTACGCCAACGTGATCGTTCTCCGCCACAACGACGATCGCGAGGCTCGCGACGCCGCCACGTATTCTGACGTCCCAGTGATCAACGGTGGTATGGGCCATTGGGAGCACCCCACACAGGCTCTGCTCGATTTGTACACGCTGTGGCGCATATTCGACCGGGTCGAGGGCCTCAAGGTTTGTGTCGCCGCAGCCGACCTGGTCGAAGCGCGCACGGGACACTCGATGGCCTACGGCCTGGCTCGACTTGGGGCCAAGGTGACCCTCGCTTCACCGAAGGACAAGCGCGTTCCCGAAGAAATTGTCTTGAGAATTCGCGAAGAGTTTCAATGTGACGTCGACGAGGTGTTCGACTGCAACAAGACGACCTTCAACGAGTTGGTGTCGGAGATGGATCTTGTCTACCTTCCGGGCTGCAGCGCCCCGAAGGGCGAGTCGGCCGAAGCGTTCAAGAAGGTCATGGACGACTATTACGTGAAGAATGAGACTCTCGAGCTGGCACGCGCGGAGGGTCGAAACATCTACGTGACGCACACGCTGCCACGCCGAGCCGGCGAGATGGACCTGCGCATCGACAACACCGAGAGCCAACTCTACTTCGACGCCATCTTGCACAGTGTTTCCCTGAGGATGGCTCTCCTGTCCATCATCCTTGGCCTCTGACATGAGCGATGCTGGACGGCGACCTGTCGCCGTCGTCGCCGTGGGCGGCAACTCTTTGATCAAGGATGCTCAGCACGCCTCGCTGGTCTACCAGAACGAAGCTGTCGTCGAGACAATGGCGCACGTCGTGGCGATGATCGCGGAGGGCTGGAATGTCGTCGTCACCCATGGCAACGGTCCACAAGTGGGCTTTCTCCTGCGGCGCTCCGAGCTGGCGGCTGGTGAACTGCACACGGTGCCCCTGGACATTCTTGGCGCCGACACTCAGGGCGCCATCGGCTACATGTTCACCAGTGCACTGTACAACGAGTTCGGTCGTGCGGGACTGAACGAAAAGGCGGTGTCCATTGTCACGCAGACGGTCGTGGACCGCGACGACCCGGCCTTCCTGGCACCGTCGAAGCCCATCGGCTCCTTTTTCACGAAAGAGCAAGCAAGAGTCCATGAGGCCGAAGACGGGTGGTCGGTCGTAGAGGACTCCGGTCGCGGCTGGCGGCGCGTCGTCCCGTCCCCGGCGCCGGTGCGGATCGTCGAGCTCGATGCCATCCACGCCCTGGTAGCGGGCGGATACACGGTTGTCGCCGCCGGTGGCGGTGGCATCCCCGTCATCGAGACCGACGAGGGTGCCCTGAGGGGCGTCGAGGCGGTCATCGACAAGGACCTCGGTTCTGCACTGCTGGCCAACCAGTTGGACGCTGACCTGCTGCTCATCTCAACTGTGGTCGACGCGGTCGCCGTCAACTTCAACACACCACAGCAGGCCTGGCTTGGGCAGATCTCCGCCGACGAGGCGTCTGCCTATCTCGCGGCTGGTCATTTCGGCGAGGGCAGCATGGCGCCCAAGATCACCGCAGCCACTTCATATCTTGCCAATGGCGGCAAGAAGTGCATCATCACCAGCCCGGGAAAGATCGTCGCCGCGCTCTCGGGCGAGGCCGGGACGACCATAGTGGCATAGCGAAGCAGGCACTGGCGCGTTCACGTCGACAACGGAAGGAACACGATGCTTGAGATCACTTCAGGCGAGTTCAGCTTCAAGGCCAGGTTCGAGGAGGCGGCGCCAAAGACCGTCGCAGCATTCCAACAGAAGTTGCTCCCGCTCGACTCCCGGATCATTCATGTCCGCTGGAGCGGTGAGGCCGGCTGGATCCCGTTCGGAGACCTCGACCTCGGGATCGGCCCCGAAAATGGGACGTGCTATCCCCTTCCCGGTGAGATCGTCTTGTATCCGGGCGGTGTCTCAGAGACCGAGATCCTGCTCGCCTATGGCTATGTGAACTTCGCTTCCAAGGCGGGGCAGCTTGCCGGTAACCACTTCGCAACCATCTACGAGGGCAACGACAGCCTGGCTGGCCTCGGGCGCAAGTTCTTGTGGGAAGGCGCACAGAAGATCAGCTTCCGCGTGGTGTGAGCTTGCTGCGCGTCCACTCGACAAGATCGAGCAAGACTTTGGAAAGGAATTCCGTGGCGTCGGTAGGAATCGTCGGACTCGGCATCATGGGTCTACCCATGATGCGCAACCTGATCGCTGCCGGACATGAAGTGGTCGGCTACGACCGGAACACAAACTCGGTCGCCGCGCTCGTGGAGGCTGGGGGACGCGCGGCGGGCAGCGCCGTGGAAGCGGCAGAAGGCGCCGACGTGTTCATCACGATGGTGCCGGATTCACCAGATGTAGAGGACGTCGTCCTGGGTGAGGGCGGCCTGTTGGACAAGCCGCGTGAAGGTCTGCTGTACATCGACATGAGTTCGATCCGGCCCGACGTCGCGGTGCGGGTGGCCGAGGCGTGTCGGGACAAGGGTGTTCGGCCTCTCGATGCTCCTGTGTCGGGTGGCGAGAAGGGCGCTATCGAGGGCACGATGTCGATCATGGTGGGCGGCGATGCGGCCGACTTTGAGGAGGCTCGTCCGCTCCTCGAGGTGATGGGCAAGACCGTCGTGCACCTTGGTCCAAGCGGTTCCGGTCAGACCGTCAAGGCCGCGAACCAGCTCATTGTCGGTGGGACGATTCAACTCGTGGCCGAGGCCATCGTCTTTCTCGAGGCCTACAACGTGGACACCAGCGCTGCGATCAAGGTCCTGGCTGGAGGGCTGGCGGGAAATCGCATCCTCGACAACAAGGGCGCGTCGATGCTCGCCCGTGAGTTCGCCCCGGGCTTCCGCATCGACCTGCACCACAAGGACATGGGCATCGTGACAAGCGCTGCGCGCGAGGCGGGAGTCATCATCCCGCTCGGTGCCCTTGTGGCCCAGCTGGTGGCCTCATCTCGGGCACTGGGTGACGGCGGCCTCGACCATTCAGCGCTCCTGCGTGGCGTCGAACGAGCATCGGGTCGGCTCGTGGAGTGACACGCCGCACCGACCGCCCGATTAATAGCAAGGACAGATGACAAGGAGTTCCATCTCATGGCTCGAATGACAGCAGCACACGCCGCGGTCGCCATCCTTCAACGCGAGGGAGTCACGCACGCGTTCGGCGTCCCGGGGGCGGCGATCAACCCATTCTATTCTGCGCTCAGGGACAACGGGTCGATTGCACATGTCCTGGCGCGTCACGTTGAGGCGGCCTCCCACATGGCCGAGGGCTTCACCAGG
>JBEPVH010000200.1:0-4779 GCA_041691115.1 bacterium
GGTGAGGTGTTGATCTCGGACTTGAAGGCGTCGGCCCAGTCGTCCCCGAATGCTTCGTATGGCATGTGTACTCCTGAACTCGCCGCCGTGGCGCGGTTCCTGCGCGATCGGCCTTGCCGACTCTAGCGGGGCACGGGGGGGACGCGACGCTACAATCGCCCTAAGGCCGCCCTCCCAATCAGGAGCACCGTGGACGGACTTCTCCGAGCGCTCGTCGGCGTTTTAGTCAAACAGCGCAGCCGCATCCGCGGGTCTGGCTGGCTGATCTGCCCAAATTGCCACGAGCACGCCTCACAGGACGTCGTCGATCAGATGACGTTCCTGTCGTTCTTCTTCTATCGCCTCACACCCGTGGCGCGGCATCGCATTCTCCACTGCCGCCGCTGCGACTTCAAGCGCCCGTCCACGAGCGGGGAGATGGCCAAGCTGGAGACGTCGGGTACCTCTATCAAGCGGGCGTGGCTGTTCCCTGTCGGTCTGATCGGCATCCTTGCGGCGGCGTTTTTCGGCTACGTGTTCATTGTCGGAAGCGCCGATTCGGCGGTCATCGGCGACCTCAAGTTCAGCCCGATTTCCGGAGGCGTTATCGCGCCTGCGGTACAGGTCGAGATCCCCAACACCTGGAACGTCGCCTTCGCCAAGAGCCACACGCCGCCGCAGATGATCGTCAACGAGACCAGCGGTACGCAGATGGCCATCTACGTCATTCGTGATCCTGGCCACGTCACTCTGCAGACGATGATGGAGGCGCACTACAAGGACATCGTCAACTTCAACGCGCAACAGGTGCCGCGCAGCGTTCCGGCCGGTGAATGCGCTCACCTCGGGGGCGAGGCCGCCTACAAGATTGAATACACCTTCAAGGCAGCCGGCAACAAGGCAGTGATGATCGTTTACGTCGTGGTTCATGACGGCGTCGGTTATGCGCTGACCTTCACCGGACAGTCGGATGACGGCATCACCAAGATCACGGCCATTGCGCACCACGTCAGCGGCTCCTTCGAGTTCACCGCTCAGGAGACGCCTGATCCGTCGGCCATCGCATCGGCATCGCCGTCGGTGGCGCCAACCCCGACGCCAACGCCGACACCCATCGCTGCGACGACACCGGCCCCGTCGGGAACGCCGACAGCGACACCGGGACCGACCCCCGACTACGCCTGCTGAGGCGGCTCCGGAGCCTTGAGGGCGCGGGCCACGTGCACGGCGACATCCTCGGCGACAAGGTTGCCCGACAGCTGCTCTGAGGCAATCCCCTCATCGAACATTGCGAGGCAGAAGGGGCATGCCGTGGCGACGTCGGACGCTCCGGTGTCGACAGCCTGCTTGACGCGCTGATGATTGACACGCGGCTTGTCCTCTTCCATCCACATGCGTCCGCCTCCGGCGCCGCAGCACATGCCCTCGCTCTTGCTCCGCGCCATCTCGACGACCTTGAGACCGGGGATCTGCTCGAGGATGTCGCGCGGTGGTGCAAAGATGTCATTCCAGCGACCGAGGTAGCACGAATCGTGATACGTGATGGTCTTGGCCTCGCCTGCCGCCTCCAGCGTGATGCGGCCTTCCTTGAGGAGCGTGTCGATCATCTGCGTGTGATGCACGACCTCGTAGTCACCGCCGAAGTCCTTGTACTCGTTGGTAAAGGTGTTGAAGCAGTGCGGGCATGATGCAATGATCTTGCGTACGTTGTGCTTCTTCAACACCTCGACGTTTTCCTTGGCGCGTTCCTGGAAGAGGTACTCATTACCGATGCGGCGGGCCGGATCGCCCGTGCACTTCTCTTCGGTTCCCAGGATGGCGAAGTCGACGCCACCTGCCTGGAGAATCTTCACCAGAGCTGTGGCGATCGTCTTGGCACGGTCGTCGAAGGATGCTGCGCAACCAACCCAATAGAGGTAGTCGGCGTTGGGCTTGTCGGCGGCGAACTCGACGCCGAGATCGCGCGCCCAATCGGCGCGGGTGCTGTGCGAGATGCCGTACGGGTTGGCAACATTTTCGATGTTGCGCAGCGCCGCTTCTGCCTGCTTGGGCATGCGCGACTCGTCGAGGACGAGGTGACGGCGCATGTCCATGATCTTGGGAACGTGTTCGATCAGGACAGGGCACTGATCCATGCAGGCGCCGCACATCGTGCAGGCCCACAGGGTGTCCTCACTGATGACGCCACCGATGAGAGGACGCGCCTCGCCGCCTGCCTTGGCGACCGCCTTCTCAACATCGGCGGGCGACAGCCACGACGGCTGGAATTGCCCGGGCAGCGTCGCGTCGGCGCCGCCGGTGACCCACATCGGACGCTCGTCCTCAGCACCGACGGTGTGCGCTGCGTGCGTGGTGGCACTGAATCCACCCGCCATCTGCTCGTAGGCGGCATCGCGGAGGTCGGTGATCAGCGTCTTGGGCGACAGCGGCTTACCTGTGTTGAAGGCGGGGCAGTGCGTCTGGCACCTGCCGCACTCGGTGCAGGTGTAGAGGTCGAGCGTGTCCTTCCACGAGAAATGCTCGATGGCACCGGCGCCGAAGTGCTGGTCGGCCGCGTCCTCAGCGTTCATCACCTTCTCGATGTCGACGGGACGCGCTCTGCCCTTGGGCTCGAGGCTTCGGAAGATGACGTTGAAGGTCGCCGTGATGATGTGCAGGTGCTTGCTGTAGCCGAGGTACACCAGGAACGAGAACACCAGCGTCAGGTGTCCCCAGAAGAAGACACCGTGGAGGATCGTCAGCGCGTCACTGGAGGCGCCCAGTGGCGTGAAGAGGCGCGCCAGGGCGCGCGCCGCGGGCCGCCACGCAGCCATCGCCTCGGGCGGTGAACCCTGGGCGATCTTGGTGGCGTAGTCCAGTTCCATGCACGTCAGCAGCAGAGCGATCCAGCCGAGGATCAGTAGGGCATCGCCGCTGTGGCTGCCGCGAAAGCGCACAGGCTTGACGACGGCCCGGTTGATGAAGGCCATCAGCACAGCTGTGAGAACCAGGATGCAGAAGACGTCCTGCAGGACGGCGACGACGGGCGCCAGCGGCATCTTGTCGAACGGGAAGTTGACGAGTGCAGCCTCGACGACGCCCTGGATGATGGCGCTCGTAAGAACGATGAAGCCCCAGAAGATCAACGCATGGAGCACGCCGGCGTAGGGCCAGCGCAGCAGCCGCGCCTGGGCCACGACGTAGACCATGAAGGCTTTGAAGCGGGCACCGGGCCTGTCGAACCGTGGATCCGGACGCGCCGCATGGCGCATGGTCCCGATCAGTTGCATCCAGCGGCGGACGGTCACTGCAACTGCCACGCCAAGAAGCACGACGAGCGCGATCGGACTGAGGATGGCTGTCATGCGCGCTGGGGATTATCGCCCTCGGGCTTGAGGTTGGGTATCCGTCAGTTGCCGCCCCACACCGGGACGCGCTTCTCAAGAAAGGCTGTGACACCCTCACGGGCATCGGCGGTGGCAAAAACCGAGACGAATTCCTCGCGCTCGGCGGCCAGGCCCGCGTCGAGCGGCCTGTCCAGACCGTTGGCGATGGCCCGCTTGGTTGCCGCCATGGCCAATGGCGCACGTGCCGCCAGATGCGCGGCATAGGCAATGGCGCCGGCCATGAGCGCATCAGGCTCGAAGACCTGGGAAACGAGGCCCAGGCGCAGCGCCTCGGCGGCGTCGATGGGGTTGCCGCTCAGGAGCAAGGGCATGGCAGGTCCACGTCCGATGATCCGCGGCAGGCGCTGGGTGCCTCCCCAGCCGGGGATGATGCCGAGGTTGATCTCGGGCTGCCCGAAGCGTGCCGCTGACGACGCCAGGCGGATATCGCAGGCAAGGGCAATCTCGCAGCCGCCACCGAATGCCATGCCGTTGACGGCGGCGACGATGGGAAGGCGGGATGCCTCCATGCGCAGCGTCAGGTCCTGGCCGCCGGCAATGGCGGCGCCACCGGCGTCAAGGAACTCCTTGATGTCGGCCCCGGCGGCGAAGAAGCGCTCGCCCTGACCGGTGATGATCACGGCGTTGCACGAGGCATCGGCTTCGGCAGTGGTCAGCGCCTCGCCGATTCCGGCGATCACGGCGCGGCTGATGGCGTTGGCAGGTGGATGAGCGATCGTGATGACGGCGACAGCGCCGTCGCGTTCAACGGCGACGCAATCGTGGAGCACGGTAGCCACAGAACTCTCCTCATCGGCGGGGTGTGGCGCAGAGATACCGCAAACGGCGTCCGGGGCGTCGTGTCGACCATCATCGGTGGCCATGGCCGACGTGTTCGATCTCCCCGAGTTGCCGGCGCCCGTCGCCGCCGAGGAGCTTCAGGCGGTGGACGAGGCGGGCCTCGAGGCACTCGTCGGTTCCATCCGCGACGCCGAGCGGGCGACGCTGGCTGCGATGTCGCCCTTCGATGCCCACCTCCGGGAGATTCGTGCCCGGCTCGCCGAGGTCTCGACCGAACGGCGGCGGCGCGAGCGCGCAGCGACCACGGCACAGCGTCGTGCCGTCCGCGACCAAGCTAAGGCGGGTGACCTTCCCTCTCTCGCCGACGTACTGGCGGGAGGCGCCGACCTGCCGGATGACCTCGACCTGGCGCGGCTCCCCGCTTTCCTTCGGACAGGTGGTTCGGTGACTCTGGGATTCCCCGGGCGCCCCGGGCCCACAGCGTTCACGGACGGGCGGCGAACCCAGACAGCCAAGACATGGGGTGACGCCCGCCGTCTCTACCTCGACGGCTGGGAGCCGGGAACGCCACAGGTGCCGGGCGTCCGCGTCCACCTGTCCGGAACAAAGGTTGAACGCGTCACTCCGGCCGAAG
>JBEPVH010000201.1:0-4778 GCA_041691115.1 bacterium
AGGCCAGGAATCGGTGATGAACTCGCTCGGTCAGGTGGTGAACCGGCATCCCGGCGATGTCGCGGTCATCCTCCACATCGAAGGACCGGATTCCTTCGACGAGATCATTCTCAACGACGAGTTCAACGTCGACCCTGGTGTTGGCCTGGAACGCGACGTTGAATCGCTTCTGGGTCCTGGCAGCTACCGCGTCGAGGTCAAGCGTGACAAGGCCAAGGAACGCGAGACCTGGAAGAGCAAGGGCTCCTGATCAGACGTCGCGGCGGCGCTGACTGTGGTCATCGAGGCGGCGCCGCTCATCGTCGGTGAGGCTGCCGATCCCCTGCTCAGCAATCTTGTCGAGCAGCTTGTCCATGTCCACCTCACGTACGACCTTGAGGTGTGTCGCCCGCTTCTCCTTCTTGACCTCACGGCGTGTGGTGTCGCCGGTGAGGAGTGCCGGGAGTGGGATGCGCGGTATCCATGCCACGCCACTGATGCCGTAGGACCGTGCGCCCACCAGTCCGATTCCGACCATGAGGAGAAGGAACAGAAGGGTGACCCAGTCGCGGAGCCCCAGAAGCGCCAGGACACTGATTCCTAGATAGACGGCACCGAGTACCCAGAGCTTGATTCCGAAGAATGACTGCGCACCGGGCATCGCTGCGCAGAACGCGGCGATGATGCCCGGTGTGAGAAGGCCCATCCCCTGAACCGCGAGCCCATGGCCGATGGCGATGGCGAACATCAGAGTGAGAATGGTCGGCAGCAGGATCAGCAGTGCTGTGAATCTCAGGAAACGGGACCGCCCCATCAGACGCTCGAGATAGCTGCCGAAATACCAGTACATCGCGATATTGATGGCAACTTGAATCGCCGGCGGATTGTCAAAAGGCCACGTGACGAAACGCCAGATCTGACCGTGGAGTACGTCGTCGGAGTTGAAATCCAGCGGTGTCAGCAGATGGGGGCTGGCGGCGAACAAGAACATGGAGACGCACGCAAGCGCGGTGATCAGAACCGTCGTGGTGACGTCGATGGTGCCGACGCGGAACCAGTGGGAATCAGAGGTGCGCGGGGAGAAGCCCATGACGGGGTGAGTCTCGCACCCAACGCGAGGCTTGAGGGGGTTCTGAACTCAGGGATGCAGGGCTGAGAGCGAGAGGGCCCAGTTGAAGATCACGACCGCAGCGCTCACGAGGACGGCGTAGAAGACGAATGCCCCGATCAAGAGGACGTTGGCCGACGTCCGGGGTGGTGCCAGATGCCGCACCGGGCGAAGGAAGGGCGCCGCCAGTTCGCGGCTCACCATTCCCAGCGGTGACCATGGATTCACCTTGGCGGCGACGATGAGGAGCCGCCCGGTGAGGACAATGAGGACGATGAGCAGCACGTTCTGGATGAACAGATCGAGCACTTTGACCACGGTATAGAGCGGGTTGGCGAATCCCAGAGCGAGCAGCTGAATCAGGGTCGCGGCGGCGAGGTAGATCGCGAGGATCGCCGCCAGCGGCGCCAGACTGATGCCGCCTACGGGGGGCATCAATCGCTGGAACGGCTTGAGGATGGGGTCGGCCACAGCGATCACAAATCGCACGAGAGGATTTCGTTTGTCGATGCGCGGCGACCTGGTCACGAGCACGCGTGCCATGAGGATGACCGTGATAACGGTCGCCAGCACGCCGATTCCGCTCTCCACGGAGGACAGAAGCACCGGGCGAGTATAGGACCGCCTAGAGGTGGCGGCCTACGCGGCGGCGGTGGCCGCCGGTGTTGTCTCTGAAGCCTTCTCCCGCGGGGGAGGGGTCCAGTGTCGCCAGGCGAGGATGACCAGAGGGACGACCACGAAGAACACGGCGAGGGATGTCCACTGGGCCTGCTTGAGACCGCCGCCGATGACAGGTTCGGAGTCACGCAGGTAGAAGATGGCGAACTGGCTGACCGCGTACATGGCGACGTAAACGATGCCGAGGATGCCGTCCATAACACCCCGTCGTCGCAGCAGGTACAGAAGGATGCCGATGGCGATTGTCCCGAGCGCCTCGTAGACAGCAGCCGGCTGGTAACCCACGCCGCGGAAGAAATGGCTCTGCAGCACAGCCCCGGGGTGAACATAAGCAGTGGCAAACCAGGCATCGCTGGGGCGGCCGAGGATGTCACCGTTGATGACGTTGCCAATGCGCCCGATGGGCTGCCCAGCGACGGCGAACAGTACTCCCGCGTCGAACAGGATCCAGAAGCTCAGAACACGATCCTTCAGCGCGAACCACAACAGTGTCAGCAGCGACGAAATGATGGCGCCGAAGAACGCCATGCCCCCTTCCCACACGGCGATGATCCGAAGGGGATGGCGCAGGTAGTCGCCGAGATCGGGCTGTTGGATTACGAAGTACAGACGCGCCCCGATGAGCCCGGTGAGAATCGTTGTCGTCAACAGCACGTCGGCGTACTGGCGTGTGCCGCCGCGCGACAGGATGTGGGGGAGGGCAGCGAAGCGGTAGGCCGTTATGAAGGCGGCGGCGTACATCACGCCGTACCAATGCAGCCCCCCGTTGCCGAAGTGCAAGGCAATGGGATCGATGTTGACGGTGATGACCGCGCTCGCCGCTCCGTTCACGGCGTGATCATGCCCGCGTCACCACGTGGCGTGACGTCCATCAGGCGATAGCCCTGGCGGGAGCGGGTCCGCTCCGTGGCGTAGCCCTGCGCGATGAGCCACGACATCAGGGAATCGGCGCCGAGATGCTTGTGCACCACGAGATGCGCGACTCCGGGAGGATCGAGCCTGTCGATCCATCGCGTCAGCAGCGCGTGCATTTCAGTCTTGCCCACGCGCACAGGTGGATTGCTGTACACAGCGGCGAGCCGCAGGTCGTCCGGCACCTCGTCCGGCGTCATCACCTCGATGTTGGTGATACCTGCCCGCTCCGCATTGCCTCGCGTCAACTCCAGGGCGCGCTCATTGACGTCGATGGCCCAGATGGTTGCCGACGGCGCTCGCTTGGCAATGACGAGTGCGATGGCGCCGTAGCCGCAGCCCACATCCATGATCGCGCCGGTCGCGGGGGGATCGGAGGCCCAGCGCAGAAGGAACTCAGTGCCACGGTCCAGCGCTCCGACAGAGAAGACTCCGCGGTCGCTGAGAAGGTCGAGCGACACATCGCTGAGCCGTATGGCGACAGGCTCGGGCGCGGACTCGACGCTCGGTTGGGGTGAGAAGTAATGCTGGTCGCTCATTTGTCCGTGCAATGTCCGCGATCTCGGCTGAGAGTACGACGCGAGGGGGATAACGCGTCGAACCTAGCCCATGAGGGGATGGAAACCACAATGAAGTTCCGTTTGGCCGATCTCGGAGACGTCGCCGCGTCCTTGATGAGGACTGTGAGCGAGGTCGCGAGCAACGTGCTCCCTGAAGAACTCGCCGGTTTCAAGTTCGATGCCGCGTCGATCGCGAATGTCGTCCTCCTCGCTGACCGCCACAACATGCTCAACGACCCTGCGGCGAAGAACGTCAAGAAGGTCGCCGACCAGATCGCGTCGGGCAAGAAGGTCTCCAACGGAACGCTCCTGGCCCTGGTGCCGGACATCCTCGAGCTGGAATTGGTCGGCAAGGTGATGCCGGGCGTCAACATCCCCACCGACGCAGCTCGCAAGGTAATCCTTGCCTACCGCCTCGCCGCCACCGGCAAGGCACTCAACGATGCTGTCACCGGGGGCAACCGGCCGCGCCGTACTCCCGAGCCCGAAGCCCCGGCTGCCGAAGCCGCCGACGGGCCTCAAGGTGACGTCGTCGAAGCTGCCGCCGAGGAAAACCCAGCTCGCACACCTCGGCGTCGGGCACCTCGTCGTGCTGCCACTCCGCCCGCTGAGCCCGACGCTGCGGCGCCTGATGCGCCCGCACCTGTGGCACGCCGCCGGACCGCTGCCCAGCGCCGCCAGGCGCCTCCTGCCGGCGCACAGGGTGTCGAGTAGAGGCCAGCCGGGTAAAGTCCCTGCCGAGGCGGGGCGCTAAGCGTCCCCTGAGGGAGGAGGCGTGATGGCGACGGAACCGGCACAGTCGACACGAGGTCATATCGGTCTCTTCGAGGCCCTGACCTACGCCGGAGTGCTCCTCGCCATTCTTGGTGGCATCTCCGCCATCGAGTCCCACCTGGTCGCGATTGAGTGGTGGGTCAAAGCGTTGATGTATGGCGGCTACCTTGTGGCCGGCCTCGTATTCTGGATGTCGCTCTCGGGGCGTCCCTCCGGACCCGGCCGGGATCGCGCTCTCGCCGTTGCCCTGGGCGTCGCCTTCATTGCTGCCGGCGTCGTCGCCGTGCAGATTCTCGTGGGCCAAGGCCTCTTCACCAACACCATCACCTATCTGACGTCGGCCGGCGCTGTCGCGCGGCCGTCGACGACAGACCAGAGCGCCAACTACGCTGCTGCCGCAGGACTCTCAACGTTCCTGCTGGCGATGGCAGTGCTCCGCGTGAGATCGCTGCTGCTCTCGCTGTTGTTCCTCCTGGCGACGGCAACCGCCGCTGTCACGGCGGCAGCCGCTGTGGCAGCCACGTCGGCGACAGGAGCCGATCCCATCGTCGGTGGCCTCGTCATCGCCGGCGCCGGTGCGCTGTTGATCTTCATTTCCCTGACCCCCAAGCAACGGGGATCCGCGGGCGCCGAAGTCCTGCGCTTCTCAGGACTAGCGACGATTGTCGCGGCGTTGGTGCAGCCATCCGATCTCGGCGGTCACCTCACCGGTTTGTTCGCATCGTTCATGGCGTTCACGCTACCGGGCTCCCACGCGGCCTCACAGC
>JBEPVH010000202.1:0-4777 GCA_041691115.1 bacterium
GCACTGGACCTGACGGCGCAGGCTCGCGCCACCGAATCCAGCCGCCGCGCGCCAGATGAACAACCAGATGGAACGGCTCGGCCGTGATGACGATGAACTTGCCGCGGCGCCCGACCGCCGTGATCGCGAGGCCGGTGAGATCGGTGGGCGAGGGGCTCACCGTCTTCAGCGTGGCGATCCCCGCAATCTCCAGTTTGCCGATGACCTTGCCGTGCAGACGCGCGTCGAGCGCCTCACACAGGGCAGTCACCTCGGGCAGTTCCGGCACGAGGACCATCATCGCGCCTGCGCAGGTGTCGCAGCACCGCGCAGGTCTACAATCCGACGATGGCGGCAAGCTCCTCCGGATCAGTCAGCACCGCCCGGCGCGGTCGCGGCCGCGTTCGTTTTACTGAGGACGTGCTCTGCGTTCCTCGGGCGACGATCTTTCCGGACGGCGCCTGGCACGGCCTGGTGCGTGATTCCCTGGAGCGCGTTCTGCGCACCATCCGCGCCGCCTCCGAGTACCGCGTGCGCGAACTCGTCGAGGATGACGCCGAGCAGCAGCAGATCATTCCCTACTGCGTCGTCCACAACCGCGAGGACGACACGTACTTCATCACTCGGCGGCTGCGGCAGTCCACCGAGACGCGCCTGCACCATCTCTATTCCCTGGGGATCGGCGGCCATGTGAATCCTGCCGACGGCCGCGGTTCCGACCCGGTGATCGGCGGCCTGCGCCGCGAGTGGGGCGAGGAGATCTCCTGCGATTCGCCCGCCACAGCCCGCCTCGTCGCGGTCATCAATGACGACTCGTCGCCGGTCTCGCGCGTCCATCTGGGACTTGTCTTCATCGTCGAGCCCGAGGGTGGGCGGATCCGTATCCGTGAAACCGAGAAGCTCGAGGGCGAGAATCTCTCGCTCGAAGAGATGCGGCGCCACTACCTCTCCATGGAGTCGTGGTCGCAGCTGGTGTTCGATGACCTCACGGGGTCTGCCCTGCAACGCGCCGAGACTTCGCCGCTCGTCGTGGAGCTGGCGCCGGTACCGTGACCACCTCGGTCCCCGCGGCGGCGGTGATCCCCGCCGACCCGCTCGATCTGCTGCCGCGTGATGCCCGCATCGCCGTTGCCATGTCGGGCGGCGTCGACTCATCGGTTGCCGCGGCTCGCTGCGTCGCCGCCGGTTTCAATGTCACCGGTATCACGCTGGCGATGTGGCCGCGCGATCGTGTCCTCGACCGTGATCGCGGCTGTTGTTCGGTCGACGCCGTCGACGATGCACGCCGCGTTGCAGCACGCCTGGGAATCCGTCACTACGCGTGGAATCTCGAGGATGAATTTCGCGACACTGTAATCGCCGAATTCGAGGCCGGCTACGCCGCCGGCATAACGCCGAATCCCTGTGTGCGCTGCAATGAGCGCATCAAGTTCGGAGCACTGCTTGACCGCGCCCGCGAGGTCGGCGCCACACATATTGCGACGGGCCACTACGCCCGTCTGGGCCGCCGCGGTGAGGCAGTGACGCTGCATCGCGCAATCGACGAGGCCAAGGATCAGGCGTACACGCTGCACCGGCTGTCGCAGGAACAACTGGCCGCCGCTGTGTTCCCCCTGGGCTCGATCGCCAACAAGGCGGCGGTGCGCGCCGAGGCGGCGGCTCTGGGGCTGGGGACGGCTGCCAAGCCGGACTCGCAGGAGTTGTGCTTCGTCGACGGCAGCATTCACGATGAACTCTCACGGCGTCTGCAGGGCAGGTTCGCCGCCGGCAATGTGGTCGACGCCAGCGGGACAGTCATCGGCAGCCACGACGGCGTGCCCTTCTATACGGTGGGGCAGCGCTCCGGGCTGCACGTCGACCGCGGCATTCCCGATGCCAAGCCGCTGCATGTGATTTCCGTCAACGCGGCCACGAACACCGTCGTGGCAGGGCCACGCGAGGCGATGCTGCGGCGCACCGTGTCGGCCGAGGAGTGGAATTGGGCGTCCGGCGAGCCCGCAGCCGAGGGCACGCCGGTTCAGGCGAGATTGCGCGCCCACGGCAGCGCCGAGGCGGCCACAATCAGCCGCGTGAACGGTGCCGTTGAACTCACCTTCGATCCGCCCGTGGCCCAGGTGGCGCCCGGCCAGTCCGTTGTCGCCTATTCCGCTGACGGAGCCGAGGTTCTGGGCGGCGGCATCATCGTGACGGCCGCCTGACAGTGGCCTGCCATCCCGATCCAGCTCAGGTCATCACCGGCATCGTCGCCGTCATCGCGCTGTCGATGCTGGCGTCCTGGTCCGCCTACCTGGCCTTCCGGGGCAAGAATTGGCTGCATCTCGTCACCGCTGCGGGTGCCATCGTGGCGCTGGCGGGAATCGTGGGGCAGCGCGCCTACCCCAGCAATGAAGTCGCATCGAAGATGGTCGATTCCTGCGGTTCCCAGGTCGGCGAGGCGACCCTGTGGCACGCCAACCTGGTTCTTCCCATCTTCAATATCGGAATCTCAGGGGTGACCATGGGCGGGCTGGTTCTGGCGGTCGCCGGGTTCTGCCTGGTGCTGCTCCTGGAGCGCCAGGGCACGGCACCTGCCGATCCCGACACCAGCCTTCTTGAGGACGCCGACGCCGTATAGGCGGTCGCGGCGACAGGGGAGGGGGCATGCCCGACTACAATGCCGCGCGATGTCCCGCCTGGGCCACCTCCGTGATCCGGGGGTGACGTTTTCGAACTCGTCGCACCACGCCACCGAGACGGCCGGCGGATGACGGTCAACGCCGTCGCGTTTTACGTCGCAGCCGTCCTCGTCGTGGTGTCGGCGCTCGCCTGCGTGGCGATGCCGGAACCACGTCATGCGGTGGCCGCCGGGCTGGCCACGGTGCTGGCTGTTGCCATCCTCCTGGCAGTGACGGGCGCCTACCTCGTCGCTGTGGTTGTGGCAGTGCTGCCGGCAGCTGCAGCGCTCTGGATCTGGATGCGCGCCCGGCAGGCGGCAACAGCTCTGCTCGATCCGGCGACCGCAGGACGTGGCAAGACCTGGCAGGCAGGTGCCGCCGTGGCCACCGTCGCCGCCGTCCTTCTTACCTGGGCCGTGGTGCAGGGCGGAGGTGGCTGGGCGCCGCAAGGCCAGGGCGGTGATTCCTTGATATCCGTGCTCCATTGGCGTGAGCCCGTGGCCGGGCTGCTGGCCCTGGCGCTGATCCTCGGCGGCACGCTGGGTGCCTGGCTGATCGGCCACGAGAGCGCCGATGAGAAGGCCTATGACGCCGCCCGCGACGAGCGCCGTCGCAAGCAGGAGAAGATCGAGCGTCGCCGCACCGATCGTGAAGTGGCGCGCGCCGGACGCGGAGGCAGGGCATGACCATCGGTTCGGGTCACTACGCAGTACTCGCCGGCCTGCTGTTCTGCATCGGCCTGGCCGGGGTGACGACGCGCCGCAATGCACCCGCACAGCTCGCAGCTCTGGGTGTGATGTTCCTGGCACCGGTTATCGCCGTCGTCGGCTTCTCGCAGACAGAGGGCGTGCTCAAGGCAGCCAACACCGGTGTGGCCATCGGCCTCATCGTGTTCCTCTCGCTCTTCGCGCAACTCGCCGTCGGCGGTGGTGTCGTCGCCCTGCTGGCGCGTCGCCGTCATTCGGTCGATCTCGATAGCGTCGAGAGGCTTGAGGCCTGACGTGGGGATTTACAACCTCGCGTTCGCCATCGTCCTGCTGCCGTTCCTCGGCGCACTCTTCTCGTTCCTCGCCGAGACGCCGCGCCGGGTGGCACAGATCTGCCTCTTCTTTACGGGCCTCGGTGCCGCCACGGCACTCTTCCTTGTGGGCTGGCGCCTGCGCCATTTCAGTGATACGTCCCTCGACACCGTCTACACCTTCTTTACGTACACCCCCAACGCCGGCGTCACCAAGGCGATAGCCAACCAGAATCTGCGTGTCTTCCAGCCGCAGATCGGCGTGCATGTCGATGCGCTGACACTTGTGATGCTGGCCGCTGTCACAACGGCGGGAACTCTGATCCTGCGTCACTGCCTGCTGGCATCGCGCGCCGACGGTGACCTGCGCCGCCTCTTCTGGGTGGGCGCGTCACTCATCGCCACCGTCGATGCCGCCGTGGCAGCGCCGAACGTCTTTCAGACACTTCTCATGTGGGGCATCGGCGGCACGCTGACGTGGATTCTTGTCGGCCACATCTGGCACCGCCCAGCATCAGCATTCGCTGCGTGGCGTGGCTTCGTGGTCAACCGTGCGGGCGACGCCGCACTGCTGCTGGCGTTCGTCGTCATCCTCGTCAAGCTGGGCAGCACCGGCCTCACGCTCAAGACGCAAGACCCCGATGTCATCTCGGATCCGTTTGCCTGGCGCCAGCTGGCCGCCGCCGCGGATCTCGGTGCCCACCACGCGGTCGCCCTGGTCGGTACTCGCACCATCGTCATCCTCGGCGTCCTCCTTGCCGTTGCGGCGGCGGTTCGTCTGGCCCAGCTGCCCTTCCACATCTGGCTGCTCGACACCGAAGACGCACCGTTGCCGGGGATTCTCCTGGCGGCGACGATTCTTCCCATCACCGGTGCCGTGCTCATGGCGCGGGTCTTCCCTGTTCTGGTGTTTGCACCGCACCTGCTGTCGGTCGTCGCGGTCGCTGGCGGCGTGACAGCGGTGGCAGCAGCACTCATGGCGCTGGCACAGCGCGACATGGCGCGTCTTGTGTTGTGCATCTGTATCGCCCAGCTCGGCCTCATCACTGCCACGTTCGGTACCGGCGGCGTGTCGGCTGCCCTGCATATGACTGTCATCTACCTCGGCCTGGCACCGGTGCTGATT
>JBEPVH010000203.1:0-4754 GCA_041691115.1 bacterium
GACAGACATAGACCATCTCCGGCCCGTTGACCATGATCTCGGTGAGGCTGTCATCTTCGACGAGGGGGCGCAGGGGGCCGAGGGCCTCCATGTAGCGGGCGTCGAGTTTGGAAGGCGTAGCAGCCATGGGCGGATCGACTCCTCATCGGGTGGTGCAGCAGGGGCGCCCACGACTACTCGCGGGGCATCCCGCATTGTCGCCTTCGTCGGGCCATCGCGATTCTGTTTTACGGCATCGCGACAGGAGCCGGTCTAAGCTTTGTCCCGTCACGGGGGTGTTTGACGCAACCCAGAGCCGTCCCGCCGGGGGAGACTAGAGCAAATATGGACGACACTTCGGGCTTCGCTCCCGACCTCGACGATTACGGCGACGAGGAAGACGAGTGGTTTGGTGACGGTTCCGCCTTTGATTCAGGCGAGGACCTCGCTGCGGCTCTCTTCGCCATCGCCGGCGTAGCACCCCCGGAAGTCATCGAGGTGGTGGTTCCGGCGGCCCAGTACGAGCCGACATTTGAGGTTGCCCACGACATCGTCTTCGACCGGCCGCCTCCAGGGCCCGCCGCCCCCGCCACGACAGCTGCCGACTTCCAGTTTGTCGACAGGCCTGTGGCCAAGCCGCAGATGCAGCCGCCGGCGTACTCCGAACCCATCGCCGCCGCGTCGGCGGCGCCGCCTCCCACAGCCCCAGGGCAGGCACCCGTCTGGGGCGTTCGCCCCCACGGCACGGGGCGCGCCGGTTGGAGCATGCGTCACTCGGTGCAGTTCCTCAAGATGACCGAAGAGGTCATGCGCCGCCTGCGCAACGACGCCGTCGAACTGACCTGGAATGTCGCTTCCCTGGCGGTGGCTCAGGCCGACATCAAGCCGAGCAAGCGCCAGCCCTGAGTCAGGCTCCCGCGGCCTCCCGCGAGGAGGCGCGCTGCGATGCCTCGGCAGCTTCGGCCGCCATTTGCTGCTCCATGAGCTGGTAAACGGCCTCGAGTGAGGCCGGCTTGCCCGAGCGAAGCAGTTGAATCACGATCTCCGGATCGATACCGCCGGGCGCTGCCAGTGCCGCGGCGCGGGCGGCGTCCTCGGCGGCGGCGACGGCGACCTTGAGGCGTGCCTTAAGCCTTTCGATCTTGCGCAACAGCACCACGCAGAGAAAGCCCTCGACGATCGCCAGGCCCGCGATGAAGAGCACACCGTGGTTGCGGATGAGGTCCAGGACAGGGTCCACTCCGGAACTCAGGCCCCCGAGAGGTATTCAGCAGCGTGGTAGTGCATTTCGCGTGCCATGGCGCGGATGACCGAGGGGTCATGGCCCGACACGGAGATGCTCTTGATGCGGTCGATCGTTTGCACGAAGTCATCCACTGAAGGCCGTGTGTTCTGAATCAGTTCGGCGACAGGGGCGACGTCGTCGCTGCCCAGCCACAAGACACCGATCTGGATCAGGTCCTTCTTGATGCCGTCGAAGTCCATGTCGAGACGCGGCTCGTCGTAGTTCTCGCCGGCGACCTCCTGCGTGGCGCCGATCACATCGGCGGGAGGTGGCGGAGTTACGTCACCGAATAGGACAGGGGGTGCCGAAGCTGCGGGCTCGGCCTCGGCGGGCACGTCCATGGTGCCGTTGCTGGGCTCAACGCTGAGACCCGAGAAGAACGGAATGGGGGGAGCCTCCTCGGCGGCCGGCTGATCAAACACAGGTGCAGCTTCCTCGGCGAGCTGACCCTCTTCGTTGGGGACACCTCCCGCCCAGGTCTCAACAACGGCGGAGGTATCGGGCAGAGGCGCGTCGAGTGACCACGGCACCGGAGCTTCGGCAGCCGGTTCCTGCGGGGCCTCTTCGGTCGCCGCCCCAAACCAAGAGGGTGCTTCGGCGGGGGCGGGCTCGGCGCTCAGCGCCTCCGGTGCGACACCGAAGAAGTCGGCGGCGATGGCTGCCTCGTCGTCGTTTCCGGCTGCAACCGGTTCCTCGGGAGCCGCGTCCTCATCGGCGAACGGGGTGACGTCGGGTTCAGCAGGCGCTGCGGCGGCTTCGTCATCCCAGGGGTTGGCCGGAGCAGCGGCGAACACATCGTCTACGGGCGCTTCAAAGGGAGCGTCGGCGGCGACCTCCGGCTCGTAGGCGGCGGGAGCCTCCCACGCGGGGGCCTCCGGTTCAGCCACCGGTGCTTCGAATTCGGCTGCGGGAGCTTCCCACGGAGGGGCCTCGGGAATGACTTCGACAGGAGCCTCTGTGGCCATCGCCGAGGCATCGGCGAAGGACGGCGCCGGCACTGTGGTGTCGGCGGCCATCACCGCGTGATAGGCCTCCTCACTGACTCCCTTGCCGAGAGCCCTGTCAGCGGCGCGCTGCAGGATGGTGATCGTGCCCTGGCCGGAATCGATGAGGCTGCGCATCAGATCCAGCGAATCGGTGGGGTTGCGGTCCTCTGACGTATAGGCCGCCACGTATTCGCCATTCATGAAGAAGGCGCACGCGGTGAGGGGACCCTCGAAGCGGATGACACAATCGCGGCGTTCCTGGAGGAGCGAGTGCAGGAATCTGTCGGTGTCCAGCCATGCCGTGGAGATGTCGCGGTAGCGCGGCGGGCAGCGCCACAGCATGGTGAGTGCTTCGACGAGACGAGGATTCTCGATCCTGTAGCAGGAGACGGTGCCCTCGCGGGCTCCCATCAGCGCCATCGCGGCACCCTCACCGGCGGCGCGCTCGGTCTCGTCGACCCAGACGGCATCGATGATCTGGCCTTGGAGGATGAGTGCTGCCGCACGCAGCTTGGGACCTGTCAGAACGATCAGCGAGGCCGGCAGTTTAGGGACGAGCAGGTCGAGATGGACGACATTAACAGCGGCGTCTGACCACATGGAATCGCCAAGTGGCAGAAGGGGAAAGTCCTCGAGTGAGAAGTCGAAGTCGACGTCAAATCCCGTGCCAATCTCATTGCCTTCGGCCTGCCGAAGAGACGCGTGCATGTCGCTTTCTTCGTCAGGTGAAGAAGCGCCTGCCAACTGCGCAAAGGGCTCCATGAGCTCGTCGACAGACATTTTGAGGCTTTCGTTGCGAACAACGCCCTTGCGCCAATTGGCCACAGTGAACTTGCGCGGCAGGTTGTGCAGCAGGGCTCCCAGCGCCTCCTGACCTTCAAACTGATCGCCGTTCTCCGCCTCGTATGTGGCGTGATTGGGCTGTCCGAAGACGAAAAAGAGCGTCGCCTTACCACCATCCCAGGCGATGTCGAGGGCTCCGCTTCTGTATTCATCCTTGGCGGATGAGAGTTGTCGCAGGAGTTTGACAAAAGGTGCTGCCGTGGCCATGACCCGATATTCTACGGGCATGCCTGCGGAAATAATCACAGTTGCGTCGCTCAAAGGTGGCGTTGGTAAAACGACGACCAGTTATGCCCTGTCGGCGGCGGCCGCGGCCTCGGGCTTGCGTGTCATTGCCATCGACCTTGATCCCACCGGTGGACTGAGCAACGCCCTGGAGAAGGCGAAGCGCACCGTGACCATCGCTGACGTGTTGCGCGGTCGCGTATCACTGCGCGATGCACTCATTGAACATCCGCTCGGCATTCGTACTGTCGCGGGGCATCGCAGCCTCAACCACGAGTCGCTGCTCGAGGGTCAGTTGCGTTCGATCATCAACCCGGTGCTCAACGACGCCGACATCGTGCTGCTCGATACGCATCCGCACGAGCCGTCGTTGCTCGGCCCCATCGCGGTGGCCGACCGCATCGTCATTCCCACGGCCCTCGACATCTTGTCGTTGCGCGCCGCTGCACTGACCGTCGGTCTGGCGCAGCAGCTCGGTGCGCTGGAGCGCATCCGCGGCATCTGTGTGTCGAATGCCAAGCGCCCGCTGTCGCGTATCACCGAGTCGCTGCTCAACGGTCTGACCATGTCGGGCCTCGCCTTTGAGACAGTTCTCTGGTTCTCGTCAGGCTGGGTTGTGGCTACGTCAGGTAAGGGCGAACTTCCCGATCCTCTGTTGCTCGAACAGGCCAAGCAGCTTCTTCAGGAGGTGGCCACGCGGCCGGTTCCGGTTGATGCTCTGCGCCAGTTCATCAGCATGGCTCAGGGCAAGCGCGCCGCAGGTGCCGGCGGCGGACCGCGGGCAGCCGTCTAACTAACGGCGCCACCAACGCCGCGGTTGCGCGGGAGGAGCTGCCGCAGCAGTTGCAGCCATCTGTGTCTGCAACTCTGCAGCCTGCTGCTGTGCGGCACGAGCCGCCTGCACTGCGGCGTCGCGCTCGGTCTGCAGGGCAGTGATGCGCTGCCGTATGTCATTCACTTCGGCGTCGGCAGCGGTCAGACGCTGCTGCGCATCGAGGGTGCGTTGCGACAGCTGCTCGCCCAGCGAGGCGCACTCCTTTTCCAGCGTTGAGACGCGGGCTCTGAGCGCCTCGGCCTCGGCGATAAACGCCGGATTGGGTGCCGCCGGGGCATCCTCCTCCTCGTCGTCCTGTGAGGTCTCGCGCAGCCGCGTCGCCTGGCGCGACACCATCTGATCGAGAAAAGCCCACTGATTGAGGAGGTCGTCCTCGTCCTGGGCGCCAGTACTCACTCAGGAATTGTCGCGCATATGTATAGCCCGATCGTGGCCCAGAACGACGGCGGGGTCGATTTCCCGCAGGGTGGCCACGAGGGCTGGCCGGGCCCGCGCCCGCCAATTGGGGGGGCCCCGGCGGGGAACCAAAGGGGAACCGGGCCAAGGCGGTGGGTGGGGGGGGGGGGGGGCGAGGGGCGCCCACCCCCCCCCAGACCCGTGG
>JBEPVH010000204.1:0-4754 GCA_041691115.1 bacterium
CAAGGAACCCACAGTGCCGCCACCCTGGAGACGCGCGCCCGACTGGACGGTTACGTCACTTGCCGGCTGGGAGCCGTCAATCTCGACCTGACCGGCCGATACGTTGGTAACGCCGGTGTAGATGTTGTCGCCTGTGAGGTTCACCTTGCCGGCACCCGCAGTGGTCACACCTCCACCACCCGCGATGATCCCGCGAAGGGTGAGCGAGCCGCCGCTCGGCGCTTGGACCGCCGTTCCAGGATTCGCGATCACGAGGTCATCTGCGACCGCGACCGCGACTGCTCCAGATACAGAGATCCCCGTCGCGCCGACGGTGAGCGAGTTGCCTGAAAGGGTCGTCGGCCCCCCGATGGTCAACGAGTTGACGGAGAGGACAAGATCGTCGTTCATCGTGGCGGGCGGTGAACTGATGATGAGATCGTCGCCGTTAGCGGGAATAGTTCCGCCCCAGTTGGCTGCATCCGACCAGAGGCCGGGGGTGCCGCCGCCGGTCCAGGTCGCCGAGCCGGCCGCGTGAGCATGGGCCGGCCCCAGCAGTCCGATCGCCACCACCAGGGCGATGAGCCCAACTCCCAGCTTTGCAACCACCCGCATCAAGATTCTCCTCATCGATTGGCACGAGCCGCCTAATACCTTACTTAAGTACAAACAACCTGAACGCCCCCTTCGGTTCCAATTTGGAGGCACTTCGGTATTTGAGTCCCGGTTGTGACCCCAAATGGTGCAAATGCACTATGTAGTTGAGGAAGCACATATCGAGGCAAGGCTGACCTGTGTCGTTCACGCCATCCGATGATCCAGGGTCGAGTCCTTCCCCTCACTCCGTCCCCACGCCACCGCCAGGCGATGATCAACCGTGAGCGGCGCGGGTGTGGCATGGCTCGCGCCATCCAGGTCGCGGTCAACAGCGTGATCGACGGTGAAGTAGCGCGTGTGCTGGCGGCCGCGCGACAGCGCCGAGTACGCCCACTCGCGCGACGCCGCTTCGCTTCCCACGACGAGGGCAACATCCGCGGTAACACCCTGGGCCTTGTGCGCGGTGAGCGCGTAGGCATGGGCGACGTGCGGATAGTGGGTGACATCAATCGCGACCTCGCGGCCACGCGCATTGAGTGTCAGGGTTCGTGCACCCACATCAACCGCCACCACCTCACCGATGAGGCCGTTGGTGATGCGGTCCTCTCCCCTGCCCTGGTTCTTCAGACAGACGATTCGGTCGCCCTCGGCAACGTCGATCGCACCGGCCTGGAGGGTTGCGCCTGACAACTCGCCGCGCAGACTCCTCACCGCGCGAGTCAGCTCATTGATGGCGGCAGCATCGTCGCGGGATCGGGTGAGGACGACCGTTGTCTGTCCCGCCTCCATCGCAGCGAGTGACGCGGCGACCACTCGCTGACGGCGTTCCATCACGGTGGGAGCGACATCGACAGCCTCGTGCTCCAGGTATTGGCCGACCGCCTGATGAATCTTGCCGGCGCGAACCATCGCCAATGCCTCGCGTTCCCACAACTCGTGCTGGCGGAGGTTGGTGGTGAGCTCGGTTCGGCCGAGGTGATCGCCGAGGGCACGGAATGGAGCGCCCGCCTCGATGGGCTGGAGCTGGCGAGAGTCGCCGCACAGGACGAGCGTGGCCTCGTTGGCGCGGCAGATGTCGACGAGGATCGCCAGGTCGCGACTGCCGACCATGCCCGCCTCGTCGACGACGACCACGGTATTGGGTGGCATGTCCGCCGACGCGTACTCGTTGAGGGCGGCAGCGATCGTTGATGAGGGGATGCCTGATTCTTCTTCGAGTGTCCGGGCCGCTCGTCCGGCGAGTGCCATGCCGATGACGGTTCGGCCATCCGCTTCGAGGGCTTCGCGGCAGGCTTCCAATGCGACCGTCTTGCCCGAGCCGGCGACGCCCTCGACGGTGACGACGCCATCACCGGAGGAACAGACGGCGTTGATGAGTCCCTTCTGGTCGGCGGTGAGGAACGGACGGGCGGCGATCGCTTTCGTCACGAGTCCCAGTTGTGTCTTCGGTGCACGGTTCTTCGCAAGGATGGCCGTGTGTAGCATGCCCCGTTCCAGTTCCACCATCTCGCGCGTGGAATAGATCGGGTCAGGGATGCGGGCGTGGCCGGGGTCGTGGTTCTGGGTTGTGTTGGCGAGACGGATGGTTTCTGGGTTGCTGAGCACTGCGTCCGTGAGTTGTTCGATGGTGTCCGGTGTTGCGCCGTTGGTGAGGGAGGCGGCGACACGGCGGATGACATCGCGGCGGCGGAAGGTGGCGTGAGACTGCGTCAGGCCGCGGTAGCCGGTAATGGCCTCGATGAATTCGGGGGTTGGTTGTGGCGAGTCGGCGCGCACTGTTCCGCGCATTGCGTTGATGGATTCTTCTGTGATGTGGATCTGAGCGCCGCGGTCGCGCCATGTGTTCCAGAGTTCTCGCGAGACACCTACCTCGTGCTTCTCCTCTCGCGTCGCCAGGGTGGCGGCGCCCCGTGAGTGGAGAGAGCCGTGGCCCATCTCGTCCCCGGACTCCTCTATCTGCTGGCGGCGTTTGGAGGATGCCCGTCGCTGCGCGTCGGTGATGCCGGCCAGCTCGAATGTTCCGTTCTTGTCGACGATGGGTCGGACGCCGAGGCGCTCCACGAGGACGTGACGCATCGCCGCCTGGGCCACTGCGCCGGCAGCGGCCGCGTGCCTATAGAGGTGTTCCGAATAGAGGGCGCTCCAGATGCCGTCGTCAACACCGCGAACCCATGAGCAGATGGGAACGTGGGTGTGCAGCTGCGGGTCGATGGTGACCTCGCCCGTGGTGTGGTCGGTGACCGGTCGCGCGGTTCGGTGGCGGAATCGCGGGGCGATGATCTCGCCCTTCACCGCCACCATCTTTCCGTCGTTGGCGCGGCGTGCCCAGGCGGCGTGGCTCTGCATGAAGGCGATGGCCGCATCGACACCGGCTTCGTGGGCGTCGAGAACCGCTGACCTGACGTCGGCGTCGCCGAGGGCGTAGAGGATAGACATGGACTTGGGCGCTGAGACGGTCATGTCGTAGGCGACGTTGCGGTGGTTGGTGTGGCGGCGGCCCAGGTCAGCGCCCGTCCGTGGATTCCGGCCGTCGAGAACGGAGCGAAGGTCATCCGGGGTGACCTCGCCGGTCAGCCCGAGGAAGGCCGCCGCGGGGCCATCCCAGATTCCGGGGCGCTCACCGGTACCGGCGTAGTAGTCGAGGAGGTTGTCGGCGATGGAGTGGTTGAGGTATTCGACCGCGGCGTGGGCATTGGTGAGTTTGCCGATTGAGATCATTGAGGCCCCATGGAATCCGCACCCTGGATAGGTGACCCCAGAATCCGCACCCGGCCCACCGCGATTCTGGGGTCCTTGTGGGAATTGACCCGTAATTCCATGGGGTCCCCCGGGCCTGGCTCGCGCACGCTGGAACTGCTGCGGGGGCTTTGGTGGGTCGGTAGCGTGAATGTCATGAAGCGGAGGGTGGTCGGATGTGATCACTCGTGGTTCACGGCCGGTTGTACGATCGCGCGATGGCTGAGGCAACGAGCGTCGTCGCGACGCTGACGATCTTCGGAGAGGCGGTCGACCCTGACGAGATAGCCGCGATCCTCGGGTGCGCTCCCGACCGATCGCACCGCGTGGGTGACTCGGTGTCATCGCGTGGCACGTCTACCCACCCGGCCGGTCTATGGAGCATCACGTCAGAGCGAGAACTGCCAAAGGATGCGCCGTTGTCGGAACACGTCGCGTCGCTGTTTCCGCGAGTCGTCAGTGATGCTGGTGCGTGGGAGCAGCTCAATGCCGCACACACGTGCCGCGTGATCGCCGGGTGGTTCATGGTGTCGGAGATCGAGGGACTGCGAATCACGCCTGAGGTGATGGCTGATTTGGCGGCACGTGGTCTGGCTCTCGATTTCGATGTCTACAAGCCCGGGGACGACAGCGACGCCGACGCAGATCTCTGCCGCTGCACCGATGCGCCGCCACTCAAGGTCATGGCGCAGTTCTCGACGAACCCAATCCATTGCATGCGGTGCAACCTCAAGGTGAGGTTTGAGCAGCTTGGCCTTCCGGACAACGTCGGCTTCGGTGCACGGAACTGGGCATCGATCGCCCGCGCATTCGTGGCACTCGACTTGGACTCCCAGGAGTACGAGGTGTTCGCATTTGGCGAGCAGGAGAACATCGAAAGCCCTCTGAACCGCCGCGGCCGCGATGTGGCCGCCTCCGTCGGCGCCGCGTGCCGTCGCACGTATCTGTGGTGGAACCGCAGTGAAGGCCTGATCCTGCAGGACCAGATTCCGCCATGCCCCGTGTGCGGCAACCGGATGACCGACTACCTCGATTGCAAGTTCGCGATCCTCACGTGTGAGGACTGCTTGATCGTCACGGACAAGGGCGATCAATACGTCGACGCCGAATGACAGCTGAGACCACGACGCTCTGGCGGCCGACCGGTCAGGCGGAGGTTGACCTCGTGCGAGACAGCGGATGGCGGCGATGGCCGCCGCGGCTTCCCGAGCAGCCCATCTTCTATCCGGTTCTCAACGAGGCGTATGCCGTGCAGATTGCCCGGGACTGGAACACCAAAGGTGGGGCGACGGGGTATGTGACCCGGTTTGCCGTGGAGACCTCGTTCCTTAATAGATACGAGCGCCAGGTAGTTGGTGGGCGTGAGCATGAGGAAATGTGGGTTCCGGCTGAGGATCTCGAGGAATTCAACGACCACATCGTTGGGGCTGTCTCTTATACAC
>JBEPVH010000205.1:0-4706 GCA_041691115.1 bacterium
GAGTTATGCAGCAGCTCACTCATCTCGTAAAGGAACTGCATGCGACGTGCCTGCTGCTGTCTATCGTTTGATGCAACCTGTCCGAGATACACGAGGACGATGGGTGGCAACAGAACGATGGACAGCCACCAGCTGTTCACAACGAAGACGAGCCCGATGACACCCAGACATGCATTGACGAGCGACGCCACCAACTCAACGCCGATGGCCTGCGCCGTGTGGCGGATGTTGATCTCCGCCTGATAGAACCAGATGCCGACGTTGACGATGAGCGGCAGCACGATGCCGGCGATACCGACGGCGGCGCCGAGGGCCAGCATGTTGTGCAGCGACAGTCCGTCTTTTGGTACCACGCCCAGGTTGTGAATGACGATCACAGCCACGGCGATATAGAAGACGTCCACACAGATGTTGGCGATGTCAGGCGTGGGGCGAATGCCGCGTCGCGCCCAATGTGCGATGCCGACACCGAGCAGCGTTGTCACGATCAACGTTTGGGGGGCCACAAGGAACAGCCCCAGGATTAGCGACACCTCGGTCAACGAGAACGAGATGGGCATCTTGTGGATGCGCACCTCAAGCGCCAGCGACGTGCCGGCGGCAGAGATCAGGAACAGCACCAGCGGGTTGAGGGATACACCGAAGTCATATGCCTGGTAGCCCGAAATCGGACCGAACCAGAGAAGGGATCCCAGACACCCAACCGGAACGACGAACAGCAGCAGTCGCCGGTTTGGCGTGAGGAACCGGATGCGCCGGAGCCAAGCCATGTCCGGATGATCGACGCAACAGGCACTCAGCACCCTTTATTGGTCGTGTTCGTTTTGGCGTCGTCACGTTGCCGCGATCAGGCGATACCGGCGCGCGGCAGTTCGCTGTCGGACCCTCCGGCACGCGGTATCTGAGGGTTCGTTACCACTGTGTGGGACGGTTGCGGACACGGCCCCACCTACTCTGGCCAGGCCCCAAACCGGCGGCAAGTAACGCGAGGAGATTGAGAGAGATGCGCAAGACCAAGAAACTGGCCCTGCTGCTTCTCGCCGCCGGCATCACCGCGATCGGTGTGGGCAGCGCGACGCATACAGGGCCCTTCGCGGGCGGTCCACACTTCAATAAGCAAGCCGGATCGGGTGGGCACTACAACAGCAACAAGCAGGCCAAGGGCGCGGGCCCGAGTGCACACGTCTTCTAGTCGGCGCGTGAGCCGCGAAATGCCCCGGACAACTCGTCCGGGGCATTTTTGTATTCAGCCGTCATAACCCCTGCGGCCCATATGGTCCCGCTGGAACCACCCCGTTGCCACCTGTTGGACGCCCGGTCACATGCGATCGATACGCTTGGCGCATTCACCAACGAGGAGACGTAATGCGTAGGTTCCGGAAGCTCGCAATCGCGGCAGTTGCCGCTGGCGTGCTCGGTGGCGCCGCGATGACGTCGCCTGACGACATGGCCCGCCATGTGTTCGGCCCCTCGGCTGGTGCCGGCGGCCACTACAACAGCCAGAAGCAGGCCGCGGGGCCGCACTTCGACCGCAACACCAAAACGGCACAGGTCAGGTTCATTAGGACCGGCTAGGCAGGAATCGCGGCAACGCGACAGGGATGACAGAGAGCTTCGCACCGGGCAGGGTGCGGAGCTCCTCGTCTTTTAACAACTCATCTGGCGTCCCTTCGCAGGCGTCTCACTAGACTGAACCTCGATGGAAGTCGTCAAGATCACACCGCGCGGCTACTGCCACGGCGTCGTTGAGGCCATCCGCATGGCCAAGCAGGAGGCCGTAAGGGCGGACGGCGCCCCTGTCACGATGCTCGGCTACCTGGTCCACAACGAGCACGTGACCCGCGATCTCGCCGACCACGGAGTGGGCCTGGTGGCAACCGCAGACCGCCTGGAAGGTCTCAATCAGATTGAGAGCGGTACGGTGATCTTCACCGCCCACGGCATCGCCCCCGCCGTCGTCGACGCAGCCAGGCAGCGCGGCCTCCACGTCGTTGATGCCACCTGCAGCGACGTCACCCGCACCCACGATCTCATCCGCCGTCTGGCAGCCGAAGGCAAGCACATCATCTATGTCGGCAAGCGCGGCCATCCCGAGCCGGCAGGCGCCACGGGTGTCGCCCCTGAGGTGACGACGCTCATCGAGACCATTGACGAGGTCGATGAGCTGGAGTTCCCTGCCGGAACCCCGCTCGCCGTCACCTGCCAGACGACGCTCTCGCTGTGGGATACCCAGGCCATCCTCGACAGGCTGGCCGAGAAGTTCCCCGACATCGAGGTTCACAACGAGATCTGTCGCGCGACCCAGGAGCGGCAGGAGGCCGCTGTCGCGGCCGCCACCGATGTCGACTGCATTGTGGTGGTCGGCAGCGAGCGCAGCAGTAACAGCCGCCGCCTCGTCCAGGTCGTTGAGGAGCTCGCCGGCCTGCCTGCGCATCTCGTTGACACCGAGGCGGACATCGACCCCACCTGGTTCGCCGGAATGACGAGGATCGGTGTGACCTCAGGCGCGTCCACCCCGACACACATCACTCGCGCCGTGATCGCCGCCATCGAGGCGCTCCCGACCCTGGCGTAACACTCGGGCGCCGAATGCCCCAGTCCGCTCGGACCGCGGTTAAGATCCGGCCATGTCCTACAAATTCGCTGGAACGGATGCCCCGGCGACGATCATTGCCGCCAAGGCGATCGTCTGGTTGCAGGCAGCCGTGTTCGTCGTCGCCGCCATGAGCCTCGCATCGGTCGGGATGTTCTTCGGTGATGGGGCGTCCATGGAGTTCGGGCCACAGCATGTCAGCGGTGGCAGCGCCATCGGCCTGGGCATCGGCTACCTCGGCGTCGGCATGGGCCTCATCCTCGTCGGCGCGCAACTCGTCAAGCTGCACAAGGCCACGGCCCTGGCCACCGTCGCTCTCGAAGTCGTGGTGGCTGCACTGGCGATCTACAACGGGTCGATGACAGCCGCGTTGTTCGCCATCGTGCCTGCCCTCATCGTCGTGATCCTTCTATATCTGCCGGCATCGCGCGAGGCCATCGCCGCCGGAACAGCTGCAGCCGACGCACCCGCTGCCGACACTCCAGCCGAAGATCCCAAGCCGGATACGGCAGCGGTTGAAACGGCCGACGCTGCGCCCGCGGCTGACGAGCCAACTGCGGATGCCCCCGATGGCGAGGACAGCGGGGACAAATAGACCCACTTCGGGTCCGTGGCACCTACGATGCCCGCAGTTGTCAGGGCCATCGAGGTAAACGTCATGCAATACGCCCGCCCACCGTTGCCCGGAAGCGTGACGCTGGCTCGCGTCCTCATCTTCATTCAGGCAACACTCACGATCCTGGCCGGCCTCCTGTTTCTCGTCGCCGGCGCGGCGGTGGACGGTGTCTTACCCGGCTTGGGGGGCGCGATCTACGTGTTCGCGATCATCATCCTGGCGATCGGCGTCGCCCTTCTCTGGGGTGGCATCGCGCTCGGCAAACTCTCAACCGGTGCAAAGCTCGGCGTGCTGATCGGTGAATGGATCTTCCTGGTCCTCAGCGTCCTCGGCCTTCTCGGTGGGATGAGTTCGTCGAGCAGCAGCCCGGTGGGCAGCATCGTCGGCGTGGTGTTCGTCGGCACCATCATTTACTCCCTGCAATTCAACCCCGCGTCGAAAATGGCCTTCGCTCAGGCCCAAGGCATGCAGATGGGCGGCATGGGCGGATACGGCGCACCGCCTCCCGGCGTCTACCCGCCGCAGCAGCCCGGCTATCCGCCACAGCAGGGGTATCCGCAGCAGCCTCCCGGTTATCCGCCGCAGCAGCCTGGTGCCTATCCGCCGCCCCCGGCACCCGGCTACGCACCTCCGCCTCCGGCGCCCCCGCAGGGACCGCCCCCGGCGGCACCACCCAGCTAATTAGATCCTGCCGCGCCGCTTGGTTTCCAGATAACGGTTGACCAGGCGCGGCGACAGCGTCCGGGCATCGGCATCCAGAGTGTCGATGCCCGACGCTGAGAGGACGGCAAGTGCCGCCTCGCGGTCGGCGAGTATTCCGCCGGCGACTGCTCGCGAATAGGTCGTGCGCGCATCGACGGGCACCGCCGACGCCAGATCGTCGACGGCGGGATCGCGCGTCGTAATGACGAGGGGGAGATGACTGCGCCGCAGCCGAACGCACTGACGCACGAGCGCTGCCGACTGTTCGACGTCCAAGACGTCGGTGAAGATCACCATCAATGCGCGGCGTCTCTGCCACGCACCCAGCCGAATGAACGCGTTGTCATAGTCGGCTTCGATATCGCTCGGCCGATGGGGTCGCAAAGTATCAAGGATGCGGCGCAGCTGCGCTGATCCCGCCTGCGGTTTCAGCTGTGATGTCACCGTGTCAGCGAACGTGAACAGGCCGACGCGGTCGCCGGTACGCAGCGCGACATGCGCCAGCAACACTGCTGCGTTGATGGCGAAGTCCAGCTTCGTCAGGGCTCCGGCACCGACACCCATAAGGCGGGCGTGATCAATAACGAGAATCACCGGCTGCGCCCGCTCCGGCTGAAACTCGGTCGTCATGAGATGCCCGGTACGCGCCGTCGCCTTCCAGTTGATAAACCTCAGCGGATCGTCGGGCACGGCATCGCGAACACGTTCGAACTCGGTTCCCTCGGCACGGCGGCGTTGCGCGCGCACACCCATTTCGTTGAGCTGACCGCGGCGCGCCAGTGCCTCGTACATGGC
>JBEPVH010000206.1:0-4669 GCA_041691115.1 bacterium
CCCTGGCGCAGCGCTGGGGCGGCGATTCCCAGCGCATGACCTACTACGGCTCAATGGATGCCACACCGCTCTTCGTCCGCGTCGTCGCGGCCTACTGCGCGCGCATGGATAGCACGGCGATTCTTGATGAGCGGCTTATCAATAAGGACGGCATCAGCATCAGCGTTCGCGATTCCGTCCGCGCCGCCGCTGACTGGGTTGCACGCACCGTTGAGCGCTCACCTCACGGAGTGCTCGAACATCACCGCCGCAATCCCGACGGCATCGAGAACCAGAGCTGGCGCGACAGCAAGGTATCTCTGGTGCATCCCGACGGCGAGCTGGCGCCACCGTCGGCACCGCGCGCTCCCATCGAAGTGCAGGGCCTTGCCTATGACGCCTTCTGCGGGGCTGCCACGTTGCTCGACGATCCCACTTGGCACGACAAGGCCCTCGACCTTCGCGATGCCGTGTTGCGGCAGTACTGGATGCCCAACGAGAAATTCTTTGCGTCGGCACTCGACCGCGACCCCGATGGACGCTCGCGTCAGGTGCGAACCATCTCGGCGGCAGCGGCCGAGCTTCTCGACAGCGGCATCTTCGATGAGCTCACTCCTGCAGCGCGGCATCGCTACGTCGGCGGTCTGGTGACACGCATCAGCGGTGCCGAGTTCGTTACCGAGGCAGGAGTGCGAACGCTGTCACAGCGCCACACCGATGCAACCGGGTATTGGTCGTATCAGGGAAGCAACACGGTCTGGCACAAGCAGACGTTCGATATTGCCCATGGCCTGCGCCGCCAGGGGATGCCGCGCATCGCCGAGCAGTTGGAGAACCGTCTTCTCAACGTCTGCAATGCCATGGGCGAGCACAGCGAATACATCTACGTCGACAAGGCCGGCACTGCCAGCCTGGATCCGCGCAATACGCGGGCTCTGGCATCACCGCTGGTCATCGCCGCCACCAATGTTCCCGACGCCGGGCAGACATGGACGGTGTCGGCAGCGCTGGCCATCAAGCGGCGTCGCGGTACGCCGCCGGCGCCGGACGTGAAGCCCGAAGTGTGGGCTCGCCAGCTCGACGTCACGTGCTTCAACCGGATGCCGCGGATCGCGGTTATCACCAGCCGCGCGGCCCTGGCTGCCCTCTACGCCGCGGCGCCTGCCACGATCGTCGACACAACGCTGGGCAAGGAGGCGGAGCGGGCCATCGTTGCCCGCAACCAGATCCTCTGGAACCGTGGCGACGGCGGTACGAACTTCGGCATCGGCGCCTGAGCGGCGCGGGGATCGCCGGTCGGCGATGATCACGCCGTGAATCAGTGGGAGTGGCCTGCGTTTGCCGTGGGCGTCATCCTCGTCCTCGGTACCTGGCTGTCGGTGATCGGCACCCTAATCGTGCCGCGCCGTGTATCCGGTCGCATCGCCCGCGGCATTGCAGTGGTTGTCGCCGCCCTCTTCCGCACGGTCGCCCGCCTGAGCCGACGTTACGAAACACGCGACCGCATTCTCGCCCTGCTCGGTCCCACCCTGCTGCTGGCCCA
Source organism: bacterium (assembly GCA_041691115.1). Classification (GTDB taxonomy): domain Bacteria; phylum Chloroflexota; class Dormibacteria; order Aeolococcales; family Aeolococcaceae; genus JBEPVH01. Next base: position 1,523 of record JBEPVH010000206.1, read on the forward strand.
GCTCGGTATCTGGATCGTGATGTTCCTGGTGGGCTTCGCCCTCATCTATGTGCCGTTTGTGGCGGACCACGAATGGGGTACTGCGGCAATCCTCTCGGCGCGAACGTTGTTTCCCCTCGGTGGCCTGGCGGATACCACCGAGCAACTCGTTATCGCGTTCTTCGCCGCCGGCACCGGCCTTGTCATCGTGGCGCTGCAGATCGCCTATCTGCCCGTGCTCTACGGCTCCTTTAATAAGCGCGAGAACCTGGTGACGATGCTCGACGCTCGCGCCGGTGTGCCCGCCTGGGGCCCCGAGGTGCTGGCTCGCGCCGAGCTCGTCGACAACGTGGAGAACCTCGACTGGCTGTACCGGAGCTGGGAGGAGTGGGCAGCCGACGTGGCCGAGAGCCACACAACCTATCCGCCCCTCGTCTACTTCCGGTCACCGCACCCCATGCGTTCGTGGGTGACGGGCCTGCTCGCCGTGCTCGATGCAGCAGCGCTGCATCTGGCAACACGTCCACTGACGGCACCACCGTCGGCGCGGGTGATGCTGCGCCAGGGATATCAGGCGCTGCGCGACGTGGCGCGTCTCTACAACATTCCGTTCAACGAGGATCCCAAACCTGATGATCCCGTCCAGATCACTCGTGCTGAGTTCGACGACGCGTTGCATCTGCTGAGCCACGTGAACTGGCCCACCGAGCGCACCGCCGATGAGGCCTGGATTCACTTCCGTGGCTGGCGGGTCAACTACGAGGCGGTTGCCTTCCAAATCGCCGACTTCATCGACGCGCCGCCTGCTCTGTGGTCAGGCCATCGCCACCGCCTGCCCCAAGCGCTGCATCCACCGTTGCGGCCGCCACATCGCGAGCCCTCCAAGGAGGCGGTGACGATGCGCCAGGAGACGACGGCACGCCGCCGCGCCCGCGGAGCCACTGAGGCGACACCCTCGATGTCGGTGGAGCACTTCCATCACGAGGAAGCCGACGCCGGCGACGACGAGGGCGGCGATCCCAACTGACCCGGGTGCGTCAATGGCGTCAGGCACCTGTCGCGAGGGATCTCTACCATTCGCGGCGTGCACATCACCGATGGGGGGAGCGGCGGCCTGCTGCTGTCGCCGACCGACCTTGCCGAACACCATGCCTGCGCCCATCTGACGCAGTTGGAAATTCGCGCCGCCCACGGCGAGCACGAGCGCCCTGCCGAGACGGATCCGATGTCGCAGCTCCTCGCGCAACACGGGGATGCCCATGAGCTGGCGCATCTCGAGGCGCGACGTGCCACCGGCTGCACAGTTGTGGAGATCCCCAAGGGCCGCTCCCCCGCGCAGCTTGCCGACGCAGAACGTCTGACGCTGGAGGCGATGCGCGCCGGTGTCCAGGTCATCTTCCAGGCCACCTTCATTCATGAAGGCTGGTCGGGGCGCGCCGACTTCCTTGAGCGCGTTGAGACTCCCAGCGACCTCGGTGCCTGGTCGTATGAGGTGCATGACACCAAGCTGGCAGCGCACGTCAAGGTGGGCGCCATCCTGCAGTTGTGCGAGTACTCGCAGCACGTGGAGCGTCTCCAGGGCACGCCCCCTCTGCGCTTTGTTGTCGTTCTCGGCAACGGCACGCAGGAAGCTGTCCGCCTCAATGACTGCCTTGCCTACTACCGCGTGGCGCGGCGACGCCTCCTCGGCGACCTTGAAGCGCGCCCGACGACGGCACCGCTGCCCAATGAACACTGCGGAATCTGCCGCTGGAAGCCCGTCTGCACGCAGCGCTGGCGCGCCGACGATTCGCTGGTTCTCGTCGCCGGCCTGGCAGGGTCGCAGCGCGTCAAGCTGGAGAAGGCTGGTGTCACGACGCTTGCCGAGCTCGCCGTTGCCACCGAGCGTCCCGAGCGGCTTGCCGAAGCGACGTTCCACAAGCTCCGCGAACAGGCACGGCTGCAACTGCTGGAGCGCACGACAGGTCAAGCCAAGTACGACCTCCTCGACGGCGGCGACGAGCGCGGTCTGGCGACCATGCCGCCGCCGTCATCCGGCGACATCTTCTTTGACATCGAAGGCGATCCGCTGTATCCCGGCGGCGGCCTGGAGTATCTCTTCGGCGTCACCGGCATGGGGGATGGGTCACCGCCGTTCCTACCCCTCTGGGCACATGACAGCGCCGCCGAGAAGCTCATGTTCGAGGACTTCATCGACAGGGTGATGCAGCGCCGTCGCGACGCCCCGGGCATGCACGTCTATCACTACGCTTCGTACGAAGAGACAGCCGTCAAACGCCTGGCGGCGCGGCACGGCACCCGCGAGGTCGAGGTCGACGAACTTCTGCGCGGCGATGTCTTCGTCGACCTCTACCGCGTGGTGCGCCACGGGGTCCGCGTCTCCAAGGAGAACTACTCCCTCAAGTCGATCGAGAAGTTCTTCATGAAGAAACGCGGCGGCGACGTCACCGACGCTGCCGGGTCGGTCATCGAATACGAGCGCTGGATCGCCGGTGGTCGCGTCGACGATGCGATCCTCCAGCAGATCGAGCTCTATAACAAGTTCGATTGCGACGCCACCCTGGCGCTGCGCGATTGGCTCGAAGACCTTCGCACCGAGGCTGAGACGGCATGGGGAAGACAACTACCGCGGCCCATCCCGCCCGACGGTACCGCCACCGAGGGTGTCATCGCCGACGACGAGGCAACCGCGGCAACAGCCGCGGCGTTGCGCGACCCTGCGGCACCCGATGCAACGACCCCGGCGCTGAGTGACGCTCGCCAATTGCTGGCGCACCTTCTGTCCTTCCACCGCCGCGAGGCCCGCACGGGCTGGTGGAACTTCTTCGACAAACACGGCATGACGTCCGAGGAGTTGGTGGAGGATGCCGAGGTCATCGGCGACGTGCACTACGAGTGCGCCATCGGTGATCCCAAGGACCGCGTGCATCGTTTCTCGTTCGACGAATCACAGCCACACCGCGTCCGCGTCGACAGTGACGTCATCGATCCCACACAGGGGCGCGACAACAACTCGGTCGGCAGCGTCGATGAAGTCGCTGATCGGTTCCACCACGTCTGCGTTCCAGGCTTCGCGGACGTGCTCCCACTCGCGCATGACCGCCTCCCTGCCAACGAATGGTCCCGGCTCCGGCCAACCCTCAGGTGGTCGCATGATGACGTCGGGGT
>JBEPVH010000207.1:0-4668 GCA_041691115.1 bacterium
GGAGTCACCGACTGGAAGGTCGGCGACGAGGTATTCGGCGCTGCAGGCAAGGGCATCCAGGGCGAAGGCACCGTCGCACAGACCGCGACGCTGTCGGCAAGCAGCATTGCCGCCAAGCCCGCCAACGTCGACTGGGCGTCGGCAGCAGCAGTCCCCACGCCCGCAGTCACCGCCCTGACGCTTCTCGATGCGGCCAAGGTCAAGGCGGGCGACACGATCGTCGCGCTGGGCGCCTCGGGCGGCGTCGGCACGTTTGTCACCCAGCTCGGCTCAATCCGCGGCGCCCGCGTGATCGCGGTCTGCCGTGGCAACAACGCGGACTACGTACGCAGCCTCGGAGCTCTTGAAGTCATCGACTACACCGCAGGCGACGTCGCCAAGGCGGTCGAGAAGCTCGGTGGTGCGGATGTTGTCATCGACATGGTCGGCGACAAGGCGACAGTCACCGGTGTGGCCGGTATCCTCCGCGACGGCGGCCGTGTCGCTTCGTCGGCAGGCGGTATCGACGCGGATGCGCTCACCGCACTCGACATCACCGGCGAGAATGTCCAGGCTCGCGTCTCCACCGAGGCGCTGACATCCCTGGCCGCATCGCTCGGTAACGGTACCCTCAAGGCGCCGAATCTCACGAGCTTCGCTCTGGATCAGACCCCCGACGCCCTGGCGCTCGTGGCCTCCAAGCACACCCGCGGCAAGGTTGTCGTAACGCCCTAGCCGGTTGCGGCGGCGGGGCCCTCATCGGGCTCCGCCGTCCCCGCGCCGCCGACGTCGTCGGTGGAGACGGGGATGGGTGCCCGGTAGAGCTTGCTCACCAGCTTGCTCCCGGAGTAATCCAACTCCAGCATCCCGCCCTTGGCGCAGTCGAGGCGGAGGAAGCGACGGCCGCCGTCGAGCCGCGTCCAGAAGGCCTGAATCGGGTCGCCGTGGCTGACGCAGATGCCACCCTCGCCGGGGTAGTCGCGGAGCAGGCGGGTCAGGGGCGCGCGAACGCGCGCTGCCATCGCCTTGACCGATTCATCGCGCCGCAGCAGGCCCGGCCACGCCTTGTGCACGAACCAGAGGGGGCGCTTGCGTGGCACGTCCTTGGGCTTGACGCCCTGCAGGTAATGGCCGAACTTGGCTTCGACCAATTCGTCCGTGGTGATGATGGGGACGTTCTTGAGGTAGGACTGGATGATCTTCGCCGTCTCCTGGGCACGTTCCAGGGGCGACGCATAGATGACCTTGACGGGCTTGTCGGCGAAGAATTTGCCGAGATTGTGTGCCTGCTTGACCCCCTTCTCTGAGAGGGGGAAGTCGGGCAGATGCCCGTAGAGGACGCCCTCAGGATTGCGCACGTCGCAATGACGAACGAGGTAGAGGCGCGTGTCGACGGGATCGAGGTCCACGTCGAGATCGTACGGGAAACCCCCGTAAGGGCCTCTGGGGTGGCTAGAGGGACTTGAACCCTCGACCTCCAGGGCCACAACCTGGCACTCTAACCAACTGAGCTATAGCCACCCCGGAAGCGCCCCGATTATATGTGTGGCCCCAGAAGTACCCGCACGCCGCCACTTTTCCCCCTCTGCGCAGGCCCCGTCGTACCCTTTAGCTGCGCCACGCCCCCTTAGCTCAGCGGATAGAGCGCCCGCCTTCTAAGCGGTTGGTCGCAGGTTCGATTCCTGCAGGGGGCGCCAATCGCGAAATTCCCTTGTCGCATAAGGGACTTCGCCCTTCTCCGAGAGTCTTCGACTCGTGGATAAGGCGCAACGATTCCCCGCGCAGTCGCTGCATAAGAGCGGAATTGGCCCCAGCCGCCAGCGCTGGACCCCGATTCAACGGCAACACGTCCCCTCACGTAAACCGGAGCGCGTGAGATCGCGTCCAGTGATTCATGAGGCCCTCGTTCACGCTGCGTGCCCGCCTGGTCAGCTCGTTCCTCATTCTGGTCGCATCGGGCGCCACCGCTTGTCAGGTGGCACCTTGGTCGCCGGGAAGGCTCCGCCTCCACGTAGCCTCTTTCACTGAGGGAGTGTTCGACGCGGACGGTAACGAGCTCTATCGCTGGGATGGCCAAGGGCATCAAATAGAGGTAGTGATCGAGCTGCCGGCTGGCGACTACGTGCTGGTTTCGGCCATGGGGCCACCCGACTGTGCTCCCGGCATGCCCATCCATATCGACGGTGGCCGCGAGTTGGTCGAGTTATGGGCGCCGATGACCCCGACGTTTGCCGGGCGAAGCCAGACGTGCTACCGACAGCCCTGATGGTGTGCCCAAAGCGACGAGGGCGATGCGGCCTAGTGCCACTGACTGTCATGTCTCAGGAGATAGTGGCCACCTGTCGGGGGAGGTGGTGGCCACCTCTTGGTAGACAGCGTGACGGCTGCATCGAATCGCGGCACCGCGACTGTCGGCGTCTTTGCGTCAGTGGCCGGCGATGCGTGCGGCATATGCCGAGGCGAACCGTTGCGCAATCTGCCGGTGCCCCGCATCACTGGGATGAAATCCGTCATCACTGACCAGTTGCGGCTGGGCTTTGACGTAGTCGCCCAGTGCGGCGAGGTCGACGAGCGTCGCGCGCGCTGCCGCGACCTCACGTTTGATGATGGCGTTGTACGCGGCAACCCGCGCATCGAGCTCCGCGTATGTGGTGATGTCGGCGAGTTGAGCCTGGCCGGATGGACAGATCACGCTGGGGCTGGAAACCTGCCCGGTCAGGCACGCTTGCACGGCCGGGAGGCTGTGCAGGACCGGGATGTCGGCGACGAGCACCACTGATCCGGATGCTGAAAGTTGTTGCATCAGATTGTCAAATTCGGCGGCGAAATCACGGGTAGAAACGCCCTGGATAATGTCGTTCACCCCCACGAATACCGTAACGATCGTCGGGTGAAGTGACAACGCGCGCCGCAATTCCGAGCGGTTGACATCGGCTGTGGTGAAGCCCGATATCCCAAGGTTGTAGTACCCCGTGCCGCGATTGACGGTGGTCACATAGAAGTCGTGAGGCCACGACTCGCGTAGCGGGTCGTCGGAACCGATCCCGACTGTGTCGCTGGCGCCGAGGGCGACGTAAACACCGGACGGACCCGGGCTGGTGGGTGCGAAACCGGCACCGGGAATCTGCGGCGCGGTGTTGGTGGAGGCGCATGCCGTGCTGAGCGAAAGGATGACGGCGAGGATCGCGACGGAGCACCAGCGTGACATCACGCTCCTCCGTTGAGTGACTCGCGCGCTGGCAACCGCGCGGCGATGAAGGCAGGAATGCCAGCGGCGATCACGGCCAGAATGATCGACCCCACGATGCCTGCGGCTACGACGAACCCCGGTACCCCTCCGAGGTCGATGCCGGTGAGTCCGTGCGTTACCAAATAGTCGTTCACGCGGATGCCCACGACGAACGCACCGCCAACGCCGAGCGCGGTGCCCAGGATGCCTCCGGCTGAACCGATGAGAAAGGCCTCGACGATGAACCACCTGACGACGTCGCCATCACGAGCACCGATGGCCTTGAGCACACCTATCTGGCGGCGTCGTTCGCGGACCGAGGCCAGCATTGCATTTGTGATCCCGAGCGTTGCGATAACGAGCGCGGTCAATCCGATGGCACCGAGCACGATATCGACGACACCCAGGTACTTCTCCACGGATGCGACGAGATGCTCGGGCGCGCGGCTGCTGTATCCCAGCCCACTTGCGGCGACGCGCACGGCATGCACGCTGTCGAGATTGCGCGCCACGACGATGAGCCCGCTGTACTGTGATTGGGTCAGTTCGGTGGCCGTGCCCTCGAAGTCAGTGTCGGCGACCCACTGCCGCATCGACTCCGTGAACTGGATGGGTGATACGAATTCACCTGTAGTTACCTGCTGGCTGACAACCCCGACGACGGCCGCGCGGACGATACGCAGCGGCCCTGGCGCGGACTGCCCCTGGGGGGGCGGAGCGGCAACGGCAAATTCAACCTCGCCGCCGAGGATGTATTCCGGATGGCTCTGGGCGACGCCCGTCTGATCCAGGTACCCCTGCGTGACAGCAACCTCGTTGAGGGATGCGGCAGTCGGCAATCGACCGGCGATGAGCGCGATAGGTGCGGTGCTGACCAGGTTCATGTCGAGGCCCACGACCGTTTCGTCGAAACCGCGCGGCAGCCGGAATGCCGACGTCGCGCCGGGCCGAGGGATATTGCCCGAGGCGTCCGGCACGCTGAGTGGGAGCACCCGGGCCGGAAACGCCAGGACTGGTGTCACCGATGTGACTGCCGCGGTAGCACGGAGCGAGCTGACTGTGGCGTCGTCGAGAACCTTGGCTTTCCCGGGTTTGGGTGAATCCGTATCGAGCGCGTTAGGGTCGGCGGTCGCCGCATCGATCTCGACCGCAGCCGCGGGACCGCCCTTGCCGAGTTCGGAGACGACACGTGAGTCGGCGATCTGACTGACAGTGGCGAGCGTGACGAGGAGGCCGCTGCCTAGCACCACGGCGATGATGGTCAGGAGCGTTCGTCCAGGGCGCCGCGCAAGGCTGCGAACGGCCAGACGGAGCACGGCGCGCCACGTCATTGCGGTGCCGGCTCGAGGCGGCCGCCACTGAGGCGAAGGTGGCGCTCGGCACGACGTGCGATGCTGCCGTTGTGGGTGACGACGACGAGCGTGCAGCCGCGGTCGCGGCGCGCCGCCTCGAGCGCACCC
>JBEPVH010000208.1:0-4648 GCA_041691115.1 bacterium
GCAGTGAGCGATGTGACGAAAACGACGGCGATCGCGGCACCTATGACGAGGAGGCCGAACGACGGCGTCACCGAGGCGCTTGATGTTCCGGAGACGACGCCTGCACGCGCGCCAGTGGTCGTGGAGTACGACACCGCCACCAGCACCGTCGTAATCGTGGAGGCGTAGAAGGCTGCCTGCCAGCCTTGACGCTGCCACAACTGCTCATCGGCCGGTGGGCTCAACGTGCGCCGATACGCCAAGGCGATACAGCCTCCCATAAGCAGGAGAACGAAGAAGCCGGTGCCCGTGGAACCACCACTGATGTTGGTGGACGGATTGAGGCAGGGTTCGAAGACGCACGTGGCACTGACGCGCCACCACGGCAGGAACGTGGCGAAGACGCCGAGAATTCCGCCGAAACGGAGCGCCTTCTCGCGGCTGGTCAATGGTCCTCGTGGCGGCATCAGCGCACCTCCACCGAGATCGTGTGGTATCCCGTGGCGCCGTCGGGTGACGGAGGTGCCACGTGGTCGGTCTGAACCTCTCCGTGGCCGTCGGTGGCGCGCACTGCGATGTCGTGATGACCTGCGGGTGCATCCCAGTGCAGCGACCAGAGCCGCCACGTGTTGATGCCGATGGCGTCGGCGAGTGTGGCCTCCTGCCAGAACCCGCCATCGATCTGCACCTCCACCTTGCTGATGCCGCGGGTCTGCGCCCAGGCAACACCGGCGATGGCAACGCGACCGGCCGACGGGCTGGCCCGGTTGCGGGGCACATCGATGCGTGACTGCGTCTTGATAGGCGCCTTCTGCGCCCAGCCGCGCTCGATCCAGAAGGCGTCGAAGGCATCGAAGGTGGTGAACTCCAACTCCGTCACCCATTTGGTCGCCGACACGAATCCGTAGAGGCCGGCAACGACGAGGCGCGCCGGATAACCATGCTCGAAGGGCAGTGGATCGCCGTTCATACCAACTGCCACCATGGCGACGCGGCCGTCGTGGATGACGTCCGTGGGCATGCCGACGGTGAAGCCATCAACTGAACGGCCCACCAACTGCGTGGCCTGCGACTGCACGCCCGCGTGAGCCAGTACGTCACGCAAAGGGACGCCCAGCCACCGTGCGTTGCCGATGAGGTCGCCGCCGACGTCGTTGGACACGCAGGTCAGCGTGACGTACTCCTCAATCATCGGCATGTTCAGCAACTGGTCGTAGGTGATGGTCTGCGGTGCGTCCACCATGCCCTTGATGGAGAGCGACCATTCAGCGGCATCGAGCTGGGGAACAACGACGGCTGTGTCAATGCGATAGAAGGAGTCGTTGCTCGAGATAACAGGGCTGATGCCATCAATCTGGGGCTGCGCACCGGCAGGCACCGGTGGTGCCGGCGTCCCCGGGCGCGGCAGCGCGACGACGGATCGAGCCACCACAGCCATGCGGCCCACCAGAACGCGTCCTGTGATCGCGGCGACGCCACCGATGGCGATGACACCGCCGACGGCGGTGAGAAAGCGTCGGCGATTCAGTTCGCGCAGCGACGCGGTTTGAGGCGCTGTGCCGGCGTTGTTCGTCGCGTCGGCGACGACGGCGCTCACCGGCTTCACGGCTGGGCTGGTGTCGGCGACGGCGTCTGCATCTGCGTCTGCATCTGCGTCTGCGTCGATGATGCGGAGGAGGCCATACAGCGTCGCCACCGACACGAGGGTCAGGACAACCAGACTGAGCGACACATTGAGCATGTCGGTGCCGTACTCCCGCGACTCGGCGCCGATTCCCGCGGCGGCGAAGGCTGCGAACACCACCGCCGGGACCCAGCGGTAGCGCAGTGCCAGGGAGCCGGTACGAGCGCCAAGCCATAGCGTCACCGCCACGATGCCGATGACCAGGGCCGGTTTGTCGTTGGGTCCGAGCAGACGGATGATGAAGTGGTCGACGGCGCCGGGCATGCCTTCGATGACGCGGCCCGCGACGGCAACGACGGGCGAGGGGACGCCCGAAATCAGGCCCCCTGCAAGCTCACCCAGGCCCAGGGCGAGCCCTGCGGCGGCGGCGCCGCTGAGGCGGGCGGATCTGACGGCTTGGGAGTGCACTTGCTTTCCTCGATCTGGCCCGACCGCGTGATTGTATGAGGCGATCCGGAAACGGTCCTGATCCAGCGTGATCTGGGGGTGAGAGAAGGCAGGCAGACTGATCCTGTGGCTGCACCCGAGGGCCGGGACCACCTCCCGGAAGGGGATCAATCGCGGCATACCCATGCTGCGCTCATTCGCTTCTATGCGCCCTTGACCCGGGATCTGGCGGAGCGCGCCTCAGCGGCGTTCAAGGCCACGGGCGACACGTTCCTCACGCAGTACGAGGAGGTGTACCGCAGCGAGTACGGCAGGTGGCAGCACTACGAGCCCGAGGACTGGCATCCGACTTTCGAGCGTCCCACCCTCGGTGATTTCTACACGAGCCGCTGGAGTACGCGAAACCTCGACCGCATGCCCATCGGTGCCTACCCCGAGTTCTCCGCACGGCTGGCTGCCGTCACCGGTTCCATGAACAAGGTGGTGGGGGAGTGGGAGAAGGACGCCGGCAACGACATGCGTCTGCACATGCGTGATTCGCGTGAGGACGCTCTGCTGCTCACCAGCGGCACGATCCTCGGCTATGTGTACAACGTCGATGCGGGGTCGTCGGGCGTGGCGCGTTCTGTGTACCGCACGTTGCACGTATCGATCACATCGCTTGGTCAGTCCCTGGCGCTGCTGACGTTCGAGTCCGTCGCCGGCTTTGAGGATCCGCTGGACCTGGCGGCTGCCATCGTGCGTGATGGTGTTCTCGACGAGTTCGCACTGCTGCTGCCGCCCAACCTGCTCGGCCCGGGGTGCCGTGAGGGCTGGGGCCTGCCCGGACCGATGATCGAGACCGACGGCAAGGGGCACGTGTCGTTGCATCGTGATTTCCGTGAGCTCCTGACCAAAGAAAAGCAGCTCTACAACGACGATCTCCTGTCAAAGCCGGGGGCTCGCCATGAGGGCCGTGGCCAGGCGGGCCGTGGCTGTCCGATGGCCCGGCATTCTCCCAAGGGCGTTTCACCGATCAGCGAGCTTGCCGACGTCTTCCTTGAGCGCCTGCGCACTCAGGTGGTTCGGACGTCCCCGTCGCGTCCCGGTGTCGGGGTCGACTGGTAACCCTTACTTGTCGATGACAGCTAACGCGTGCTGCATTGCCGTGGGGTCGGTGTGCACGGCGCCGACGAACGGAAAGTCCAGGGCAATGATGAGATACAGCATGGCTCCCGTCACCAACGCTACGCACACGACGGAGGCGAGGTGGACCCTCACATCCTCGAGGTGCAACATCGCCATCAACAGCAGGACGATGAAATCGCTGCCGATGAGCACCCACCAGAAGATGGACGGCAGCGAGCCGCGCGCGGCGTCGTGGCGCTGAGTTCGTTGTTCATCGAGTTCGTTGAGCTTGACGAAGGCAGCGTCGTACAACGCCTGTTGTGACGGCGTCGCCGGCTTTGCCTGAGCCAGGTCGGCGTAGATGACATCGATGACGGCACGCGACGAGTCCGGATCGTCGCCGCGTTGCATGGCAGGCCATTCGTCGTCGATGACGTTGTTCGCGTAGGCGACGAGATCGCGTCGCACCTCGCCCGTCACCAGCGGATCCAGCGCTGCGGAATCCCTGTACAGCGCCACCACCGACGACGCCTCCTTGCTGGCGATGTCCTGCGCTGCCTCATAGCGATCCCACACCGCGAACAGAACGAAGGCAACGACGACCGCGTAGACGATGCCCGCCGCTGTCACTGCATAGCCCACGACATCGTTGTGCGGCTCGGTGAATTTGCTGCCCATCTGCGGGCGCAGCCGAAGCGTGATCCAGGCGAACAGGGCTGCCGTCAGAGGCATCAGAACCGGTACGAGGATCCATGCGGGAACGCCGGTCAGAATGAAGGCCGCCATAGGCGGAATTCTATGAGCGGTTTGCGTTCAACGCCGGATCTCGCAGGCTGCTATCGTCGGCCGATGCCTGAGCAACGCGTTCACGAGGTCGTCCTGACGGGCGGCCCCTCCGGTGGCAAGTCATCGGCCCAGCCCTATCTGGCTGACAAGCTGCGGGCTCGCGGGATCGGCGTGATCCTTGTCCCCGAGGCGGCAACGCGGGTGTTCCCTCTGATCGAGGATCCGGCGGAGCGCCAGGCGATTCTCGGCGATCCGGTTCGTAACCGTGCCTTCCAACTTGCTCTTCTCGAGGCCCAGCTGGCCGACAGGCGCATGGCCATCGCACTGGCCCGGCTGCTGCCGCAGCGCGAGGTGGTCCTTATTTATGACCGCGGACTCGTCGACAACGCTGCCTATATGGCGCCGGGTGCCTTCGACGACGTGCTCGCTGACGCCGGCATGACGTATGCCCAGGCCCGCGACGGCTACGCGGCTGTGATTCACCTGGTCACCGCTGCCGACGGTGCCGAGCAGCACTACTCAACGGCGAACAACGCCACGCGCTACGAGACGCCGGAGCAGGCCCGCGCCCAGGATGCGAGAACTCTCGCCGCCTGGACGGGGCATCCGCGCCGCATCGTCATCGACAACTCAACGGGATTCGCCGCCAAGCTCGAGCGCACCTGGCGCGCGCTCGAGAGGTCTCTTGGTCTAGCGGCTATCTGT
>JBEPVH010000209.1:0-4644 GCA_041691115.1 bacterium
GAGCAGAAGTGCGTAGAGCGCGAGGGCGGCCGCGGCGCGGTGCGTTCGAAACGGGGGGATCTTCTGGAGAGCATCGACCACCGGCGTTAGGAGGTATGCGATGACCGAGCCGAAGATGAACAAGACCAGCACGCCGAACACGCGTGTGACGAACACGTCCAACAGGCGATAGATCCCGATGACGGTCAACGCCATGAGCATCCAGACCAGGGCGCGGATCGGGGATCCGGCGCGATCCCAGAGCGTGGCTGCCGACCTGGTTGTGCCCGCACTCTTTGACTCGGGGTTGGCTGTGGGCGTGGCCTTCGGGCTCACCTCCACGGTACCGAGAAACCGGGCCATCGGAATCGGGCGTGCCCCATGGATCGACCGTAGCTCATGGGACCGGGCCGCGCCGCAGGCGCCTCTGATTTGGCTCGATACTTTCCAGCGTCTATGGCTGGCGCACTCGGGAGGACCGCTGACCTGACGCCGAGCGCGGAGGTCAGCGGCCCCACTCCCTCCATGGGATCAGCCTCCTCGACGTCGACAGCGACCTTTCCACCGCCCGATGAGGAGTCGGGTGGCGCGTTCAACAGGTCGCAGAAGTTGAGTAACCGTAGAACGATGCTTCTGCAGTCCACACCGGGTTGTAGACAGCGCCATGATTTCCGTTACCGTTGACGAGGTGACCTTGGAGCCAGACCGTCCGGCGGTGGCGCAACCGGCGCAATCCGTAGCTGCGATTCGCGTTGATCGGCTCGCCGAAACAGAGTTGCTTCGGATCGCGGTTGATACCGCAGTTGCTGCCGTGGTCATCATGGATGAGGACGGTGCGATCTCGGGCTGGGGCGCCCGTGCTGAGCAGACATTTGGCTGGACGGCGACCGACGTGCTCGGGCGGAAACTCGCTGAAACGCTCATCCCGGAGCGCTACCGCGACGCTCACAACGAGGGGCTGGCGCGTTTTCGAACATCGCGCACGGGCCCCGTCCTGGGAGCGGTGCTCGAGGTGAGCGCGCTCCATCGCGATGGGCGGGAATTTCCCGTCGAGTTGCGCATCGGGCCCGCCGCCGAACTCGAGGGCGGCGCGACATTCATCGCGTTCATCCTCGACATCTCGGAGCGCACAGCTGCTAGGCAGGAACTCGAGAAGGCCTATCAGGAAGCAAGCGACTCGCGGCAGGCAATCGATGATTTCGTCCAGATGTTGGTGCACGATCTCCGCCAACCCCTCACCGTGGCTCGTGGCTATGTCGAACTGAGTCTCGAGGCACCAACCGGTGCGAACCGCGACCACCTTGAGGTTGTCGCCCAGAAGCTGGACGAGGCCTCGGGTTTGATTGAGGAAGTACTCCTAGCCGCGCGACTCTCCGGCCGGCGGCATCAAGTGGAACTCGAGGAGATCGACCTGACCGTGGTCGCGGAGGCAGCCGCCGGGAGGTCTCGTGCTGCGGTGGAGCTTGCCGAGGGGACTCTCGGCGTACACGCGCCGGCCGGTGCTGTCCTCGTTTCTGCGGAGACCGCTGCGGTCGAACGGATTCTCGACAATCTCCTCGGCAATGCCCTCCTCTACTCAACGGCGCCTCCGCGTATCACCCTCACCGTCGACACCGATGGCAGCGTCGCAATCGCCGACTGCGGGCGAGGGATTCCGCCGGGAATGCGCGAACGCATCTTCGAGCGCTACGTCCGCGTGCAGGAAAAGACACCGCGTCCGGGCACGGGTTTGGGCCTCTATGTGGCCCGCAGGCTTGCCGAAGAGCAGGGCGGTAGTCTCGAATTGGAGACCAGCGAGCTCGATGTGGGGAGCACGTTCCGCCTCCGGCTCCCGAAACCTCACTAGCCGATCGTGCGAGGTATTCAGCGCATCACGACTGAGGCCTCGCGGTAGGATGGTCCGCCCTATGGATACCGCCGACGAACATTCCTGCCGTATCGTTCTCTGCGACGACCGCGACGACTATCGCGAGCTGCTGGGCATGATGATCCGACGCGCTGGCGGCCTCGAGATCGTCGGTGAGGCGCGCAACGGCGCCGAGGCGATATCCGTGGCCGAGAGACTGAAGCCGGACGTGATGCTCCTCGACCTCGCCATGCCCGTCATGGACGGGATGGAAGCGCTGCCCAAGATCGTCGAGGTTAGCCCCGCCACCCGCGTCATTGTGCTGACCGGGTTCGGTTCCGAAAGCCTGCGCATCCGGGCCATGGAATGCGGTGCGTCTGCCTTCGTCGAAAAGGGCGAGCGAACCCCCGTATTGATCGAAGTGGTGCGAACGGCCTGCGCTCGCGACTGAGGCGCGCTATTCGTGTTCGCGACGCAGCGACGCCGTGCGCTCCCCCATGGCCGCAATGATTCCCTTCGCCGCGGTCAGAGCTGAACTGAGGCTGTCGGAGAGCGTCGGTCGATCGTCGGACTCGAGCGCGAGCTGAGCCACTGCCAGAGTCTGTACGACGTCGTCGTTCAGCTGTAGTGCCATCCGGGTCGCTAGCCGCAGTTCTAGTTCATCGATCACGATCGCGGCGAGATCCTCCAGCACCGCCACGTCGTCGGCCGACATCCGGCGTGGCTCCCGATCGATCACACACATGGTGCCGAGGTTGTGGCCGTCACCGGTCGTCAGCGGAACCCCGGCGTAAAACTGCAAGCCGAGTTCACCCGCCACCAATGGATTTGCCAACGTGCGTGGGTCCTTGCGAGCGTCCTCCACAATCCATGGCGCGGAATTGAGGATCGCGGAGGCACACAGCCCGGGTGCCCGATCGATCTCGTCGACATCGAGCCCCACCTTGGATTTGAACCAGATTCGATCGTGGTCGACAATGCTGATGATGGCGATGGGGGTCTTGAGAATTCGCGCCGCGAGCCTGGTGATTCGATCGAATGTCCCGTCCGGCGGGGTATCAAGAATGTCATAGCGGCGGATGGCCGCAAGCCGGGCGGATTCGTCTACCGGATATTCCAGTTCAGTCACTATCAAACACCTTCCCAGGGAGCGTCGCGGCGGGGCGATCGTACGACAGTGGAACCGAACCCATCCCCGTTCAAGAGCGACGGAACAGGTGGAAGCGGCCAACGGGCGGACCAGTGCTTGCGCATCCGGAGGCTGAGTTCTCCCCGTCGGCACTCAGCCATGGCCGCCTGCCGTGCTCGCGTTATAGGCCGGTCGCTGCGCGGAGATCGGGAGCCGCACTTGCGGCCAACAAGTTCGGCAAGCCGAGCATGTCCTCCGTCGCTCGAAGTAACGAGTAGTGGTTCATCGGCGCGGTGACCACAGTGCCCTCGCGCACTGAGGGGGACACAATGATGTTGGGAATGGGAGAGTCCTCATCCCACGCCACTACGACGGCAGTGTGCCCCTGTTGATAGACCGTGCTGTTGAAAATTGTCGGCAGCAGCACCTTGAGATAGTCGTCCCCGGCACCCACGTTGCAGTCGTGGGTGCTGTGGCAGAGGTTCGGTGCGATGAAGCTGAAGTCCGGCAATGCATCCGCGTTGAGCGCATCGACGAAATTTCCTGCGCTAGTTGATCCCATAGGAAGGACGTCCGCCTGACATGCAGTGCGGTCGCTTGCACCCCACATGTAGATGGCAGGATTGACAGCAGGAGACGAGCCCGCCCCGCTGCTTCCACAGTTGGCTGACATTCCCTCTAGGTACGATGCCTCGGACTTTCCTGCAGTCCGAACCTGCCGGAAGATGTTGTCATCGACCACGTGCACAGAGGCCGATGGAACGCAGTTGCACTGGAACGGTTTCAGACGCGCATCCCCGCTCGGAAATCCCGTCGTCAGTGCAATGTAGTTCGGCAGCGAGACGTATTGAGAACCGGCGTCGGCCCATTGCGGCGCCGATGCGCACTGCTGCGCCAAGCCGCTCTCATAAGGAGCGCTCGACGATCCTATGACGGAGTCATAGGATTTGTTCTCCATCATGATCCAAATCACGTGGTCGTAGGTAGTTGATGCGACGGTCCCACATGGCGATGGCGATGTGAGAGGAGGCGGAGGTGGCGGCGGAGGTGGCGTCGCCAGAGCAAAGCCGCGCGCAATGTTCCAGCCCGGCCAATAAGCAGGTGAGACCAGTGGGGCCGCGCTCCCGTATCTGTGGAGCCCGCCGTACCCATCAAGCGTGTATCCCGCGCCGCTGGACGTGCTGGCCATGCCACGAGCAAGGCTCGCCTTGGGCCACTCGCCCGAAGTGGCAGGAGGGCTTGTGATGGCTTGGCCCTTCTCAACGAACGGATGAACTCCACCAGCACTGTCCAGCACCTGACCGCGCGTGATCCCGTTGACACACGGTTCGACAACCACTCCGCGCGCGATGTCCTGGCCGGACCACCACCCGCTTAGTTGTGGGGGCATGGAAATGCCGAACGGATGCAGGCCTCCATACCCGTCAAGCACATAGCCGCTCTTGCCCGTTGCATCGCAGGGATCGAGTGCCACCGCCCGAGCGATGTCCCACCCCGACCAGTACGCCGACGCCGTTTGCTGCGGCGCCCCGCCAAAGGAGTGCAGGCCACCGTACCCGTCGAGGACATATCCGCTTCGCCCGTCAGGGCGCAACACAAAGGCCTTGGCTATGTCCCATCCGATCCAACGGGCCGAAGGCGGTGCTGGCGGGGCCACACCGAAGGCGTGTATCCCTCCCCACCCGTCGAG
>JBEPVH010000210.1:0-4640 GCA_041691115.1 bacterium
CGAAAAGCATGGGGTGCTCTTCCCCCTTCTTGTGCGCGTTCGGCGACATCCCGACACTCTTGCACGCCGCCGGGGGAGGCCTAACTCTCCTTCATGCCGCCGAGAGCAACCCGAAGTTTCTGAAGGCGCTGGGCGGAACGGTCCAAGTCACTCAGTGGGTGGACGCCGCCAACCTCGTCGAAAAAGCCTTCGACATTCTCAAGAACATCGAGGCTGCCTACGGCAATGCCAATGCCGCCACTGTCGCGTACATGCAAGCCGCCTCCTTGTACAACAACTTGATCCCGCGACTAGCCGCTGCCCTTGCCGCCGCTCAGGCTGGCGCCGATAAATGCCCGCCGGCTGCCACCCCCAACCCAGGTTCCACCAACGCAACAGGACCGATTGCCCCAGACGTCACCGATACCACCATCACCGTACCGCCCACCGTGGATCTTTCCTTTACCCACTGCGATACGCCGACCTGTCAATCCGCTCTCCCTCCGCCCTGCAACCAATCCCAGATCCATGACGCCGGCAATCTTGGCCAGCGGGCGGTCAACAGCGAGGAGTTCAGTCCCTCTGGCCCCGACTGCCTGCAAAACTTCATCGACAGCTACGGTCACTCTCGTGGAGGGCCAAACTGGAATACCAATCAAGTTGGACAGCTCAGTTCGCTTCTCACCGTCTCGACCCTTACGCACCAGATAACCTTCGGTCAGCCCATCACCTTTATCCTCAAAACCGGCCTACCCGACTGCCAGTCCACACTCGTGCTGTGGACTCCCTGTTGGGGGGAACCGGAAATGGGTGTCGCCAGCCGGGTTATTCCGGCCAAATCCGGCGATGCCGCCCGCATCTCTCTCGCCAGCAGTTCGGGCCAGCCCATAGGTGAGTGTGGTGACTACACCAAGAACACGGCTTCCCTCACCTGCACGGTTATCCCCAGGCTTGCCGCGGGCGCCACGGCGCCTTCTGCCGACACTTGGATAGTTCTCTACGCCACCATCGACGTGGAAGCATGGGCCGGAGATGCGATCACAAGCACTGACGCTTCCATAGGCCGGGCCACCGCTGAGATTCCAGTTCGTTTAGGCGCCGTGTCGAACGCGCCGCGCTCAAACTGCGGAACCGGACTCTGGATTCCCGATTTCGCCGACCAGATCCCACCTGCTCTCTCGTTTGTGCCGCCTGTGCCGGGATTGCACATGAGCAATGTGGTCATCACCGCGAGCAATGCGAGTGGAACAAGGGATTCCGCCGTCTTCGATGCTAATACCCTCAACAACTGGAATCCTGCAGTCATGGATGGGCCCGCAGAAATCGACGTGACCGGTGCTGTTCACGTCGCCCTCAATGGTGCTCATATCCGTAACGACGCGCTTCTCTCAGGCTGCGGTTTGACCGACGCAGAACACACGCTGTTTGTGCATCTGTACGGAAAAACCTACACCAACCCGATGACAACCTTCACGGTGACGGTGAATTGGGTTCCGGGACCCGGCGGAGTGCCGTATAGCCCCTTTAGAGGGTCACTGAGTCCTTTGGGAGGATGGTAGGCATGCGCATACGCCGCGCCACCCTCGTCGCGATCACCGCCGTCGCCAGTGCGATTGCCGGCTGCGGCAACACCCCGACGGTGACGACCCCGCCCGTCCCCAACGAGAATCAGACGTACATCATCGCCGCCGACTCCATCTGCCGCAACGGCCAGGCGCAATTGACCTCTCTTGGTGCCCGGCCCGAAACCCTGGCGGCACTGCCGGACTGGCTCGACAAGTCGGCCAAACAGATACAGGCTGACGTCGCCGCCCTCCGCGCGCTAACGCCCCCCGCCGCCGACGCCGCGACCGCATCAGCAATGTTGCGCGATCTCGATGAGGGCATTGCGGGAGCGCAGGCGGTCGACGCAGCAGCCCGCTCGGGTTCGCTAACGGCAGTGGACAGTGCGTGGAACCCCATGGTTCAGCATTACGTCGACGCAGGTACCGCGGCGCGATCTCTAGGGCTGGTGGTATGTGGACAAGGCGCTTCCGGTACCGGCAGATCGGGGGATTCCAGCACCGTTGTTGTTACCGCCGCACCCGACCACCCTGCGATTTCACCCCGCGCGACTCCATGACGCGCGACAGTTCACGGCCGGGGCACCGCTACGTGGCCACTCCTGATCGGTAGATGGGGGGGCTATCGGCCTATCGGCGAGACCGGAGCACGGCGGCCGCCACCGGGCGAATCAACGCCTTGTAGAAGGGAACCCTGCGAGCCATCTGGCGCAGCCTGTCAAAACGCCCGGCATCAGCTTGCAGAGCTGAACACTTCTCGTCAAGCGTGGCTGTCAGAAGAGTCAACCGAGCGGTCTCGTCCTGCGCCGCGGCCAAACGTGCGCCGACCGCGGTGGCGTACTCGGTGCGAACTGCCAACTCGTTCTGGACCGAGCTAAGGGCCTTCTCTACCTGGCGCAACTCTTCGGCTCGAGAGCGAAGCTGGCTGTCCCTTTCCGCCAGGAGACGACGGAGGTTACCGACACCATCCTCGTCGACACGAACGACCGCCTCCGGTTGTACTCCTTGAGCCACGTCACTCTCCTTGGCCGTCATTTTCTGCCTCCATCTGTTGCACACCGGCCAGCGAGCACCTCAGCCATGGCATTGGACCAAGTGTCCCCGGGCGCCTCGGTATTCTTGAGGCGAATCCACCGCATGGCCTGGTCACGAGCACGGCCCCACTGTTGGGGATCGGTGAGCAATCCGGCCAACTTATCGGCGAACTGCTCGCTGTCATCCTGAATGGCAATCGGGTGAGTGCCGAGGAAGTCAATGCCTTCCGCCCCAACCGTGGTGGCAACAATGGGCACACCGTGCTGCAATGCCTCAATGGTCTTGATCTTGACCCCGGATCCATACCGAGTGGGCACGACGACAACGCGAGACTGAGCAAACAGCGCGCCCAGGTCTGGTACGTGACCGACAAAGCGCACGTGCGGACCGCCGTACTCGAGTGCGGCGGCTGGCGGTGCACCTCCGGTAATGACGAGCCGCGCATCGGGGATGCGACGGATCAGGTGCGGCAGCACGTCCTGAGCAAAGAATCGAATCGCGTCCACATTCGGCGTTTCGGCACCGCCCAACCATCCGCCAGTGAAGAGGATGTCCCTGCGGCTGAAAAATCCGCCGCCCAAGTCTCGCTCGCCCGCGTCATAGGGAGGAATGAAGAATGTCCGATCACGCCTCCATTCCTTGACGATCGCCGCCTCATCGGTCGACAGGCAGACCATGAAGTCCGCCTCTTGCGCGATGGCTCGTTCTGTGACCTCCATCGCTGCAGCCGCCTCAACAACGGCGCCGCGCGCCGCCACATCAGAGGTGTAGTCGACCTGTCGAGCCAGTCGCCGATGCCACAGCCCTTCGGCGTCGTACACCAGGGTGGCCTGGGCTTGGAACCGGCGTACCGCCCCAGCACAACGCTCGAAATTGTGGGGCCGTGAGACCACCACCACGTCGTACCAACCGGCGTTGTCGCTCAGGTGTTGAAGGAGATCCTCCCAGACAACGTCGACGCTCAGCTCGCTCAAGCGTGACGTCACACTGCTGTCGCCCCCGGTGATTGGCAGAAACGTGATTGAGTGAGACGGCGCCAGCTCCTCGATCGCCGCCAGCATGCGGCCATGGCCGGAGCCGAATCCTGGGTCCGGCAGCCGGTCATCGACGATGAGAACGCGAGGCTGGCTTCCGGAGGCGCGGTGCAAGGCCGATCGAACGGCACCATCGGTATCGCCGTTCGTGGGCGGTGGCGTGAAGTTTGCCAACTCCTTTGCCCATTTGCTCCGGAAGATCTCGCGATTTCTCAGTATCAGATGAGTGCGATACATCTCACCGCTCGTTGACGACTCCGCGTGCTGAATCATCGACCGCGGATCCACCATCACTCGGTACCCGGCTTCACGAATGCGCATTGCAAGATCCACGTCTTCGTAGTAGCCGGGGAAGAACTGCTCGTCCAATCCACCGACGACATCCCACACCTTGCGAGACACCAGCAGTGAGCAGCCCGACGAATAGTCGACATCGCGAACGGCGCCGTGGCGACGGGTACCTGCTGGTTCACCGCGCCCGACCCCATGCGATGAGCCGTCCTGCCACAGCGCAGCACCCGCCTCCTGCAAAGTTCCGTCAGGGAAGAGCACGCGACTGCCAACAGCGCCGACATTCTCGCGCGACGCGGTTACCAAGAGGTACTCCAACCAGCGCGGCGTTACTTCGGCGTCGTCGTTGAGCAGAACGAGGTACTGCCCGCGCGCGTGCTCCGCTGCCCAGTTACAACCGCCAGCAAAACCCCGGTTGTAGCGCGACCGCAAGAGCACAATGTCGTCGCGGTGCTGCAGCGCGTTGAGCCTCTCCAGACTGGTGCCGTTAGCGACCACGATGGTTTCGTGCGCAACTCGCCCGGCGACGTGTGTGTCAATCGAATTCAAGCATCGTTGCACGAGTTCGATTCGGTCAAGTGTCAGGACGATGATCGACACCAACGGGTCGGGGTGCACCCGAGTACCGCGTGCCACGACCAAACGCGACTCGAAGTCGGCGGTCGGGTGCGCATCGCCAGCATCCCCGGGGACCCGTCCGACCAACTCCATGGTGTCGGCCGTCTTGTCGGCGACCAGA
>JBEPVH010000211.1:0-4591 GCA_041691115.1 bacterium
CCCTCTTTTTTTTTCCCCCCTCCCCCCCCCATCCCCCGTGGGGGGCCGGGGGGGGGGGGGCGTTTTTTTTTAACCCCCCCCGGCCCCCCCCCCCCCCCCCCACGCCTCAATGCGAACTAGCGACGCGCGGTGGTCTTGCGGGCTGCGGGGCGACGTGCCGCCGTGGCCTTCTTGGCAACGCTGCGCTTCGCGGTGGTCTTCTTAACCGCGGGACGGCGCTTGGCGACGGTGGCCTTCTTGACCGTGCGCTTGGCGGTGGTCTTCTTGG
Source organism: bacterium (assembly GCA_041691115.1). Classification (GTDB taxonomy): domain Bacteria; phylum Chloroflexota; class Dormibacteria; order Aeolococcales; family Aeolococcaceae; genus JBEPVH01. Next base: position 269 of record JBEPVH010000211.1, read on the forward strand.
CTACCGCACGCTTGGCGGTGGTCTTCTTGGCTACTGCGCGCTTGGCAGTGGCCTTCTTGGCAACTGCACGCTTGGCAGTGGCCTTCTTGGCTGCGGGACGGCGCTTGGCAACGGTCGCCTTCTTTGCGGCGGGACGCCGCGCCGGCTTCTTCTTGGCGGTGGCACGCTTGGGCGCAGCGGCGCGGGCGGGCGCAGCAACAGCCTCGGTCTTGCCGGCACCACGGACGGCGTCCTCGCTGATGGGCCACGAGCCACGTGCGAGCTTCGGCGCGAGGGCCGGCGAGAGGACAGCGTCCTTGAAGGTCTTGGCCGCGGAAATGCGGGCCTTCTTCGATGCCTTGATGCGGATCGACTCACCGGTGGCAGGGTTGCGGCCCATACGGGCGGCCCTGTTCACCTTGACGAATTTGGCAAACCCAGTGATGACGACAGGCTCTCCCTGGGCAACGACAGCGGTAACGACCTCTGTGAGGGCGTCGAGGACGGCAGCCGTCGTCTTGAAGTTGACGTCGGCATGTACGGCGATGGCCTTAGCAAGGTCTCGTTTGTTCATGAGTGCGCATTGTGCGCATCGAAGCGACCGTTCGCAACTCCGCACCATTTTTGACGCTTTCCGCGGCCTTGTTCTATTCGCGAGATCGACCCGCCTCGAGGCCGGCGACAGGGGCCACTGCAGGCTGTTTCGCTCGGTAAACCGGCCCGATTCGGCACCGCCGCAGTGGTGTCGGAACAGCCACGACAGGTCCGGGCTGCGTTCTTCCTGATGTGGGTTATCCATGCATGCCTCGCCATACGCGGCGGCGAGAATCAAGTCGGCGAGCCGCCGAGGACGGGCAGGCTCTGGTCGAGTTTTCGATCGTCGGAGGCTTCTTTGTCCTCCTCGTGCTGGGCATCATCAACTTCGGATACACCTACGAGAAGAAGATCATCGTGGCCACGGCGGCCAACAACGGGGCTCGCTACGGCGCCACTCATGCCACGTCCCTGAGCAACGCCGCGGCGCCCAACGCCGACACGATTCAGGGTGTGGTTCGGGCCACGTCACCGAGCCTCACCATCCCCAACACCGACACGAACATCCTCGTCCGCTACTACAAGCTGGCGGCCGGACTCACGCTCTGCGGCACCTACACGGTGGCCGGAGCCGGTTCTGTCACGTACGTTGCGGGATACAACTCAGGCAACTGCGGAGTCCAGGATGACGTGGTTGACGTGAAGGTGAGCGTCACTTCAGTGTTCGCGGCGCCGATCCTGACCGACCTGTTCAAGAACGGAATCACGCTAACGAACGAGGTTGCGATCGTCATCGCCTCCTAGCCCGGCGATTGCGCGTCCTCGGTGCGGCGGTGACAATGGCGCGGTGAATCCGCCACCGCCACTGCCGGGTGCCGCTGGCCTGTGGCACCTCGACCCGAAGATCTCGCATCTGAACAACGGCTCATTCGGCGGTACTCCGACGTCGGTGACGGAGCACCAGGCGGTAGTCCGGGCCCGGATCGACGCCGACCGTGATGAGTTCTTCCGGGGATGGGGCCTCGCGGCGCTGGACGAGCAACGGCTCGACGCTGCGGCGTTCTGCCACGCCGATCCCGATGGATTCGTCCTGGTGCCCAACGCATCGTCCGGAGTGACGGCAGTCGTCCGCAGCTTGCGGCTGCACCCCGGCGACGAGATCCTGATCACCAACCACACGTACTCCGCTGTCGTGCATGCGGCCACGGAACTGGCGCGGACGTCCGGGGCCAGCCTCGTCGTGGCGGCCGTGCCAATGAGCGCAGACGATGAGGTCCTGACCAATGCCGTGCTCTCAGCGGTCACCGAGCGGACCAAGTTTGCCCTCATCGACCACGTCACCTCGTCGACAGCAATGATCCTGCCGGCACAGCAGATCGTGAGCGCCCTGCACGACCGCGGCGTCGCCGTGCTGGTAGACGCAGCCCATGCACCAGGAATGGTTGACGTTGACCTTCAAGGCCTCAGTGCGGACTTCTGGGTGGCCAACTTCCACAAGTGGGCAATGTCCGGTTTGTCAGCAGCGGGCCTCTACGTCGGCGAGAAGTGGCGCGACCAGGTGCGGAGCACCGTCATCTCCGTTGATGACGACAAGGATCTGCCGACGCGGTTCATCTACCAGGGCACGCAGGACTACAGCAGTCTGCTCACGGTCACAGCGGGGTTCGACGTGCTGCGCCAGTTGGGAGAGCACGCTGTCCGGCAGCACAATCACGACCTGGCCGACTACGGGCGCCACCGCGTCTCCGCAGCTCTCGGTACTCAGAGCGAACTGCCGGTGACGAACTTCGGCTCGATGGCGATCGTGCCTCTTCCCGCGGCCTCTGTCCGGTCAAAAGCGGAGGCGCTGGCGCTCCAGCACCGCATCCGCGCCGACCTCGCGACCCAGGTTGCCGTGGTCTGGTGGAACGAGCGCGGATACATCCGCCTCTCGGCGCAGGCATACAACGGTGCGGGCGAGTACGAGGCCCTCGCCGCGGGCCTCGGTTCACTGGGGCTCTGGTGACGGGGCCCAGCCCCCCACCGACGGCCGCGCGACTTGTTTCGGCCGTGCGCACCACCAAGGGCGTCGAACTGAAATTCGCGTACACAACTCCCGAATTCATCGGGCACCTCATCGGAGGATTCTTTGTCGCGCACGGATACAAGCACGAGGGTGACGGACTCAGCGGGAGTGTTTTCGGCAAGGGATCCGTCGCGGCGCGCTTGCTGGCAGGCGGATTCGCGACACGAGAGAAGTTCGGTTTGATCGTGTCCTCTGAAGGTCCGCTGGTGTCCGCATCGGTGACGTCCCTGATGAGCGGGGTCTACGGCGGGGCCATCGGTATCGTCCGTGAGAAGTCGGCACGAGAGCGGTTCGCCTCAGAGCTGTTCGCCTACGTGTACTCATGTGGCGTCGTTCCGTTGCAGTATGTGGTGCCACCTCCCAGCGCACCGCTGTCTCCGGACGGTCACTACTGGTGGGACGGCGCCGCGTGGCAGCCCGTGACACCCCCCGCGGGTTAAGAGGCTAGACGCTCCAGCTCACGTTGGACGGACTCCCCCACGGCACGATGTGAATGGAATGTCTCGATGTGCTTGGCAGCTTCCGCTCCGCGGCGACGCGCGTCCTCAGGGTTATCGACGGCCTGGCGCATCATCGATGCGGCAGCACTGAGGTCCGGTTCGCCCCAAATTCCGTCCGGGGGGTAAACGCGTACTCCTGTGCCCACCTCAGTCGGTGATGCGGGGACGATGTATGAGTTGTCGGGCGTCATGTACTCGAGGTTGCCGCCGAAGCCGGTGGCGATGACGGGACGGCCGTACGACATGGCCTCGGCCATGGTCATGCCGAATCCCTCGGTGCGGTGGAGGGAGACGTACACATCGCAACCGGCCAGCAACGAAGCACGCTCATATCCGGATACCGCCACGTCAACGAGGCGGATCGACGGGATGTCCGCCACAGCGTTCTGCAACGTCGCGGCATCGACCGGATCGTTGGGCGCATTGATCGTCTTGATGAGCAGTGTCACGCCCTGGCGCTGGGGAAAGGCCGTACGAAACGCCTCCACGAGGCCGAGGGGATTCTTACGTTTCATCATGCTGTGGTAGTCGAACATGTAGAGAAACATGGTGTGGTCGTCGGGGATACCCCATCGCTGCCTGTCGAGCGGAGCAGGCGGTGCCGTGGCCACTGCCTGGCGCATCACGCGCACCGGCACGTCGACGCCACTTGACACTGCGTCGGCAACGAATCGCGACGCAGTCCAGATCTCACTGAATTCGTTGGCCACGGCACTCCACGAATCAGGAACTTCTGCGAGTTCCCATGCCCACCGCGCGACCACATGCTTGCCGGCGAGTGTCGTGGGATCCACGGCCTTTCCGTAAACGTCGGGATTGCACCAGAGAACTGTGGTGTCGTACGGCAGATCCGCCTCGCCAACCCACGGGATCTCGGCGCCGTTGAGCATCGGTACCGTGGGGCCCAGGTCGACAGCTGCCAGCGAGTGGGGAATCCCGCCTGCCTCGAGCGAGGAGGCGAATTGCCGTGCTGACTCACCGAGCCCAATGACGTGGTTCAGGTAGCCGACGAGGTTGATCCCCTGCATCAGTTCACAGCTAGGTGGCTGCGCCGGATTTGCCCAGCGCACTCCCCCACCCGCCCGACAGGACGAATCGCGGGAACGTGATGAACTGTTCGACGAACGTGCGTGACACGAAGTCGGCAAGCCCAAGAAAGGGGATCGGTGGCTGGGGTTCGCGCTTGTGGCCGATGCCCTGCGCCGCAAACGCCAGCACGGAAAGCAATGCGGCGGCACTTGCGGC
>JBEPVH010000212.1:0-4557 GCA_041691115.1 bacterium
ACCATGCGGTCTCGCGATCGCGGATGCGAACGCTGCTGGCACGGCGATAGGCGACGCCGGCAGATGTGGCAATCGGCAGAAATCCCAGTTCCATGGCACGGCCTGCTGCGTCGTGGGCCTCGACGCGGATCTGTTGCACCGGCCGTGCAACACCGGCAACGCCGCCCATTGCAGCAAGACGCGCCCGCAAGCGGGACACGTCGGCCGACGGTGCAAGGCCGGGAATCACACGGCCTCGCGCAGTGCGATGTCGAGCAGCCGCAGCGTTGCGGCGCGGCCGTTGGCCTCCCCTGATCCGGGCCCCACACACGAGGGGCATCCGGAATCGCAGACACACGATTCAACGAGGCGCCGCGCCACAGCGACCAGTTCAGCGGAACGGCTGTGGCAGCCCTCGGCGAAACCCACACCACCTGCCACCGAGTCATAGACATAGACGGTGGGAAGGCCGATAGCAGGCGAGAACTTTTCCGAAGTCGCTTGCGGACGCCAGCCTGCCAGATGCTCAACAGGCTCGTCGATAACGGCATCGGTCATCGCTTCGGGTGTTCCACGTTCACTGGGCGGCGTTGCCAGCCCACGCATCTCGGAATGGGAACCCAGATCTCGGGGGTCGCACATGCACAACAGGCACGCGGCGCCGTGAAGAACCGATGCCAGCCCGGAGAGACCGGAGTCGAGTTCGGCACGCGACATGGAGGCGACACTCTCCTGCGAGAAGGCCATCCAAAACGCCGTCGTATGCAGGTCCTGTTCGGGAAGCATGATCGGCCCAGTACCGATGTTCTCGTGCGTCAGGAAGCGCACCTTCTTGTACATCGTCGCCAGGCGGCTGACGCGCACCTCGCCCACCGCCTTACGGCAATGCGCACCGTCAGGTCCCGCGTACCGTTCCAGCACTGACAGCTTCTGCCGCGTCTCGGCAAGCGTGTAGTGATCCACGGACACGGGATGCACATAGGCGCGCTTCTCTTCCCAGTCGAGCCGCTCGACATGGAACTGCACACCTTCATGCAGATAGATGGCGTCGTCGTGCACGAGCACGGGTGCTGTGAACTGGTCGACTTCACCGATGACGCGACCATGACTGCCGGGACGGCCGCCGCCGCTTCCCGCCCACGGCCCCTGCGGCCCCTGTCCCGGACCGTCGGGATGCGTTGAGGTGTCGATGATCACAACATTGGATGCCGCCGCACGGCGCAGCGACACCGCCTCGGTCGGAAAGGCATCGCCGGCCCAGTGATAGCGCCTGCCTGTGTGATGCAGCAGACCGTCCGCCGCAAGGCAATCGAGCATCTCGGCGGTCTCGGCATAGGTGCCGAACCGCTCGCCGGATTCGAATGCAAGTTCGAAGGCGGCTGCCTGAATGTGAGACCCGACGACGAGCAGATTGTCGGGATCAACTCGAGCCTGCTCCGCCGGCTGATCGAGGATGAACTCTGGGTGCTTGACGATGTACTGGTCGATGGGTGAATCGGTGGCGATGAAAACTCCGAGCGATGCGGAATCGCGGCGACCCGCCCTGCCCAGCTGCTGCCACGTCGATGCCACCGACCCGGGATAACCCACCATGACGCAGGCGTCGAGGTTGCCGATGTCGATACCCAATTCCAGCGCGTTGGTCGACACAACTGTACGGACGCTGCCATCGCGCAGCCCTGCCTCGATGGCTCGGCGCTGCAGCGGCAGATAGCCGCCGCGGTAGCCACGAACCAGCGGCTCAGACCCGGGTTTTCCGGGATGCAGACGCCGCAGGTAGGTCAGCAATACCTCGACAGATGAGCGACTGCGCGTGAATGCGATCGTCTGCAACTCACGACGCATCAGTTCATCGACGAGACGGCGCGCCTCGAGCACAGCCGAACGGCGCAGCGGCACCGTCGCCGCAATCTGCGGTGGATTCCAGAACCAGAGGCGACGCTCCGCACGCGGCGCCCCCGACTTGCCCACCAGATGCACAGAGCGCTCTGTCAGCTTCTCGGCCAGCTCACCGGGATTGCCGATGGTGGCCGAGCAGAGAATGAAGACGGGGTCAGAGCCGTAGAAGTTGCAGAGCCGCTGCAACCGCCGCAACACATTGCCCAAGTGCGAACCGAAAAGCCCGCGATACGCATGCAGCTCGTCAATGACGACGTAGCGCAGGTTCTGAAAGAGACGAACCCAGCCCGTGTGGTGCGGCAGGATGCCGGAGTGCAGCATGTCGGGATTGGTGACCACGACATGACCGGCATCACGCACAGCGCGGCGGATGCCCGGCGGTGTGTCGCCGTCGTACGTCGCCACCCTTGGCTGCTCCGGTAGATGCGCCGTCAGCTCCTGGAGGGACGCCAGCTGGTCCTGAGCCAGCGCCTTGGTGGGGAACAGCCACAGCGCCCGCGCCGAGGGATCGCGGAGCCATGTATCCAGAACGGGGAGCGTGTAGCAGAGCGACTTGCCCGACGCAGTCGGAGTCACAACCACTACATCGCGTCCCCGTATAGCCGCCCCGATAGCCTCAGCCTGGTGCGAATACGCCTCGTTCATCCCCCGAACTGCCAGTGCCGAACGAAGCACCGGGTGGAGTTCTTCAGGCCAGGGAGCGGTTACAGCCTCCTGGGCAGGAAGGATCTCCTCGTGGACGATGCGTTTGGCCAGCCAGGGGGTGTCCCTGAGGGCCTGGAGCGTGGCGGCGACGGATGCGGGAGCGGCTGTCTGGACCATCGGCCGCAACAGTAGCGAACAAATGTTCGGTCTGCAAGCTGCCACACTTCCCCCCAGGAGGGGAATTCAATGCTGGACATGATCGTGGAGTTGGTCGGCGGGATCGCCTCGTCGATTCCGGCCAAGGTCTGGATCGCGATCCTCGGCGCGGTGGTAATCATCGCCGTGGTCATGGCGCTGGTGAACGGAGCATCCGTCCAGGCCTAGACCTCTCAGGCGGTGCGCACCCCTAGGTAGCGATCCCTGCCGGGCATGGGCGAGGCGACCACAGTGGGCTCGATGCCGGCGGCGGCGAAGGCAGCTGTGTATTCGGAATCGCTGAAGAGGGTGAGGTCGTGGTGATCCACGACATGCTCGATGCCCTCGTCGGAGCCGATCAGGTAGTGCATCTCGAGGCGGGTGACAACGCCATCGCGAATGGATCTGCCCATACGAATGACCTGGCGGCCGTCCCCCTCCCCTTCATCCACATGAACGGTTGTGCCGTCGCGCCACTCCGTCGGCTTGACCCAGCCATCGATGACCAGGACGCCGCCGGGAGAGACGTGGCGCGCGGCGGCCACCACCGCGATGGTGAGATCGGCAGCGGTGGGCATGTAGCCGATCGCAGAGAAGAGGCAGGTGACGGCGTCGAACGTCGTGCCGAGATCAAGAAGGCGCATGTCGGTCACGCTCACCTCGACACCGGGGCCGAGACGGCGCCGAGCGATCTCCACCATCTGGGGGTCGATGTCGCACCCCGTGACGCTGAATCCATGGCTGTCCCGGAGGTGCTCCATGTGCAGCCCAGTGCCGCAGGCGATATCGAGGAGTGATTGGGCCCCGGGGTTGCGCTCACGGATCTGGGAGGTGAGAGCGGCGGCCTCGCCGGGGTAGTCCTTGAGCGCTCCGTAGATGGCGTCGTAGACGTGCGCCGTATTGCGAAACATGGCGGGCATCGTGGCAGATGGCAACGCAGCTAGACTCCCGCCCGCTGTGCGCATCGCAATTCCTACAGAAACCATGTCCGGCGAGCGCCGCGTTGCCGCCGTCCCCAAGTCGGTGATCGCCCTGGTCAAGCTCGGAGCCGAGGTCGCCGTCCAGGCAGGCGCGGGTGCCGAGGCCGGGATCACCGACCAGGCCTACGTCGACGCCGGGGCTGTGATCGTCAAGGATGCAGCCGAGCTGGCAGCCTCCGCCGACGTCACCCTGCGCGTGCGCCGTCCGGCTCCTGCTGAGGTTGCCGCGCTGCGCGAGGGTTCGATCCTCGTCGGCCTGCTCGACCCACAGGGCGACACGGGCATCGTGAAGCCTCTGCTCGAACGCAAGATCACCGCCTTCCGCATGGAGGCGCTGCCGCGCATCAGCCGCGCCCAGGACATGGACGTCCTGTCGTCGCAGGCAACGATCGGCGGCTACTACGCAGCGCTCATGGGTGCTTACCGTCTGCCCCGCCTGCTGCCGCTGATGATGACCGCCGCGGGAACCATCACCCCGGCGCATGTCCTGGTCATCGGTGCCGGCGTCGCCGGCCTCCAGGCGATCGCCACGTCGCGCCGCCTCGGCGCCGTCGTCGAGGCCTTCGACGTTCGTCCCGCCGTCAAGGAGCAGGTCGAGTCCCTGGGTGCGAAGTTCGTCGACATCGGCCTCGACCAGTCCGATACCGCAACCGCCGGCGGCTACGCCAAGGAGCTCTCCGAGGACCAGCACAAGCGTGAGCAGGAGGTCCTCGCCGAGCACGCTCGCGCGTCTGACATCGTCATCACGACTGCGTTTGTGCCCAACCGCCCCGCTCCCAAGCTCATCACCGCAGAGACAGTGCGGGCCATGCGCCCCGGGTCGGTGATCATCGACCTCGCCGCACCCGCCGGCGGTAAC
>JBEPVH010000213.1:0-4551 GCA_041691115.1 bacterium
GGTCGACACCGAGGCCGTGCGCCTCAACTTCGACGGCATCACCTACGCCAAGGGTGCGTCGGTCCTGCGCCAGTTGGTGGCCTGGGTCGGCGACGACGCCTTCCGCAACGGCCTGCGTGCGTACTTCGCCAAGCATGCGTGGGGTAATGCATCGCTCGATGATTTCCTGGCCGCACTGGAGGAGGCATCGGGCCGCAAGCTGCGTCCGTGGTCGCAGGAATGGCTTGAGACAGCCGGTGTCGGCACCCTGTCCGCCGAATTCAACGCCGATGGCGACACCTACACCTCTTTCGACATCGTGCAGACGGCCACCTCCACGCATCCGACGTTGCGTTCGCATCGCCTCGGCATCGGCCTCTACGAGGACGATGGCGGAACCCTGAAGTTGCGCCGCCGTATCGACGTCGACGTGTCAGGTGAGCGCACGGCCATCACCGAACTGGTGGGCGAGAAGCGCGCCGCGTTGGTGATCGTCAATGACGGAGACCTCACCTTCACCAAGGTCAGGCTCGATCCTGCGTCGGTGCGGGCACTCGTCGATTCCACCGGCGGCGTCGACGACCCGCTGGCACGCGCCATCTCATCGGTTGCGCTGTGGGACATGACCCGCGACGCCGACATGGCAACGCGCGACTTCGTCAATCTGGTGGTGCGCCGCGCCCACCTCGAGGACGACGTCATGCAGTTGGAACGCCTGACCACCCAGGCACTCAGCGCCATCGATCTGTTCGGCGATCCCGCCAACAGACTGAACGCACGCGCCACATTCTTCACGGCAACGGCGCAGGCATTCGCTGCCGCCGAGCCGGGCAGCGATCTGCAACTGGCGTGGGCGCGCGCCTTTGTCGCGGCCGCCGACAGCGACGCCGACCTCGCCCACATCGCATCGTGGCTGGAGAAGGACGAGGTCAGCGGCCTCACCATCGACACCGACGTGCGCTGGGCCATCGTCTTCCGGCTGGCGACCGCCGGCCGTCTCTCCGCCGCCGACATCGATGCCGAGTGCGAACGTGATCCCTCGGACATCGGCCAGCGTCGTGGTGCTGCCGCCATGGTGGCGAGACCCGATGCACAGGCCAAGTCCGACGCGTGGGATCGCATCACCGCAACCGGCGAGCGGGTTGCGCTGCAGTTGCTCAACGCTCTCATGGACGGCTTTTACAGGCCGGGCCAGGAGGATCTCGTCAAGGGTTATGCGCAACGCTACTTCGACATCCTCGCTGAGATCTGGGCCACCCGCCCGATTGAGGAGGCCGAGGCGCTGACGCAGGGCCTCTATCCCGCATTCCTCGTCAGCGAAGACGTGATCGCGGGTGTCGACAAGGCTCTCGCCGACGAGCGGCTCGGTGCGGTGCCGCGGCGCATCCTCAGTGAGGCACGCGACGGCACCTTGCGCGCGCAGCGAGCCCGGGCACGCGATGCCAAGGCGGGATCCGCCTAAACCTCAGCGCAGGGCACCGTTTCGCCGCGTTCCAGTCGTGAGTAGACGGCATCCAAGCGCGCCGCCGCACGCTCCCAGGTGAACCACCCGGCGCGGCGCCGCCCTGCCTCGCCCATGCGCCGGCCAAGTTCGGGATCGTCGAGGACGCGAGCTATTTCGCGGCAGAATCCAGCGACATCGCCTGATGGCACAAGGATCCCGGTCTCGCCATCGGCGACGATCTCGGCAAGGCCACCGACGTTGGCGGCCACCACCGGCGTGCCCGCCGCCTGTGCCTCAAGTGCCACCAAACCCCACGTCTCGGCTCGCGACGGAACGACGCACACATCGGCGACCGCGTAGTAGTCGGCGAGGTCGTCGTGATCCACCGAACCGATGAAGCGCACCCGGTCGCCGATACCGCGGTCTGCAGCGATGGCCACCAACCTGTCGCGCTCACCCGGTGCCGCATCGTCACCCACCAGAAGGGCGACGACATCCTCGAAGCCGTCACCGGCGCAGAGGCAGGCGATGGCCTCCAGCAGAGTGTCGGTGCCTTTGAGTGGCTCGAGACGAGCCACGTAGAGGATGACGCGGTGTCCGTTGAGCCCAAGCCGGGCCTGCAATTCCTGCGAATGACGCGGCGCCGCCATGGAGAGGTCGGCACCCGGTTCTATGACGCAGACCTTGCCGGCATCGGCGTAATAGCGCTCGACGAGATCCGCGGCCTCGGAGCGGCTCATGGCAACCAGACGGTCAGCTTCGCGCACCAGACGTTCCTCAACATCGGCGCGGCCCGCCTCGACCTGAATTCCGGCGGCGATCTTGGTGCGCGCCAGCGTGTGGAATGACTGCAACCACGGCACCGACCAGCGCTGGGTCAGGTCCTCGGTCACAAGGCCGCTGACCCAATGATGGCCGTGGACCATGCGGTACTCACGCTGCTCGGAGGCCGCATGTGCCGCCACCGCATCGGCGAAGGCCAGGGCGGTGTCGACAACGGCAATCGCCGGCAACTGCCGGATCGGTCCGGCCTCGAGCCGCACCAGTCGCGAGCCCGGAGCGATAAGTTCCTCGCGGGGCTGATCCCGCTCGGTCAGGCGGGTGAAGACGTCAGTCGGAATGCCACGCGCAGCGAGACCATCGCAGAGGCGCCGGACTGCCAGGTTCATGCCGCCGTTCTGCCCCGACCCCAGTGGCGCCAAGGGATCGGCGTGCGCCGATATGACCGCCACGGCCCGGGGACCCATCTCCATTTGGCAAGTCTAGTACCCGCTAAGAAAGCAACCGAATCCGCCGACGAAGCGTCGCGGGGTCACTCAGGCCAGTACTGCTCCTCGCGGACTGCCTTGTCGTCGAGGCCGCGGCGAACCATGATGCCGCGAGCGTTCTTGATCATCTGCGGATGGCCACAGAGGAAAACGCCACCGTGCCCGGGGCGCAGCCCGGCGACGTCGGCGTACTTGCGGATGATGTCCTCGACCCTGCCCGTCTCCCCTTCCCAGCCGCTGTCGTCCCAGGGACGGCTCACCGTCGCCACGTAGGTCAGCCACGGAACCTCGGCGGCCAGCCGGGTCAACTCGGTGGCGTAGCCCAGTTCCTCGGAACGGCTGGCGCCCTGGATGACGGTGATGGAGAACTCCTTGGGCGCCGGTTCGGCCTCGTACTTCGCCTTGAGCGAGCGGATTGCCGAGACGAACGGAGCGACGCCGGTGACGGTCGCCACAAACAGATGCGGCTGATTGTCCAGCGGCACTTCCTTGAGGAACAGGCCTTTGCAGCGCTTACGGATCAACACGTCGGAACCCGGCGGCAGATCGAACAGCGGAGCAGTGAGCTCACCCTCGGGGACGCGCTCGATGAACAGCTCAATGGCATCCTCCTCCGGCGCCGAGGCGATCGAGTAGGGGCGTTCGATGATGCGATCGCCGATCTGCAGGCCGACGGTGACGTACTGGCCGGGCCGGAACGTCAGGTCGATCTGCGGGCGGATCCGCGTGGTCCACAAATCGGGGGCGAAGTCGTTGCGGTCGACGACTGTGGCGACCGCGTACTTCTCAGGATCGTGCATCGCGCGACAGTCTAGGACAGGCCTCAGAAGCGGCGGGGCGGCGCCTTGGGCTCGTCGACGCCGCCGTCGCCCAGACCGCGCACCCAGTCGGGAACGCCTGCCTCGCGAGGCTCGGATGTCTCCTCGGCCGACGCCAGCTGACGCCAGTAGGGAACAGCAATGCGCCAGCGCACTCCACAGTCGCATTCCCACACGGAACGCGGACCGGCATCGACACGGCCCGGCGGAAGGCAGCGATGCCCGTCACCCGATTGCTCCGTGACGACACGGACCGGCACATCCTGACGAGGAAGCAGCGGCGTCTTACGAATCCACCTCGACATAGGACCCTCCACGATTGCCTTCCTCTCGTGGCCGGGTGGAGCATAGACGTTCATCAGGGCTCTCGTGTGAACTCGCGGAGACCGGGTTAGGATCCGGCCGTGCGACGCCGCATCGTGGACCACCCCGGGCTCAGCGCGTTCGTCGCCTTCATGCTCGGCGCCTTGGCGCTGACCTCTCCCGCGTGGCTGGCACACGACTCGTCGTGGCCCGGCTACTCCGGTGATGCCGAGAGATTCATGTCATTCATCGCGTGGGATGCGCACGCGTTATCGCACCACATCAATCCGCTGTTCAACACCACGATGAATGTCCCCGATGGCATCCAGACGGCAATGCCCCTGCCCGCGATCGTGGCGGTGCCGTTCACGCTGCTGCTGGGGCCGGTTGCCGCCTACACAGCACTGCTCACCACAGCACTGGCTCTCGACGGCTGGTGCATGTTCCTGTGGCTGCGCCGCCACGTGCGCGATTCGGCGGCAATGATCGGCGCTGCACTCGTGTTCTTCGGTCCGTACGTCGCTATACATGCTGAGGCGCACCTCGACCTCGTGATGATCTTCCCGCTGCCGCTCATGTTCATCGCCACCGAGAACATCGTGCGCGGCGACGGCGAGCCGGCTCGTGCCGGACTATGGCTGGGCGCAGCTACGGCCCTGGCGCTGCTCTGCGCCCAGGAACTTGCCGCCATCGGCATCGTGGTGGCCCTCGTCACCGTGGTGTGCGCCTGGTTCACAGG
>JBEPVH010000214.1:0-4540 GCA_041691115.1 bacterium
GTTCGTAGGTGCGCAGGTCGTCGAGAGGGATGGTGTCGATGTCGATCTCGACACCCGTCACCTGCTTGACGTTGATGACGGCATCCTCGATGACCGTGAGGTTGGCGAGGCCGAGGAAGTCGATCTTCAGAAGACCGATACGCGACACACCGTTCATATCGAACTGGGTGACGGCACCTTCACGGTCGCCACCTGTGTTGCGTGCCAGGGGCACGATGTTGGTCAGGGGCTCGGGGCCGATGACCACGCCGGCCGCGTGTGTTGAGGCGTTGCGGCAGATGCCCTCGAGCTGGCGGGCATTGTCGACAACGCGCTTGGCCCAGTCCTCGTTCCCATAGAGGTCGCGGAGATCCTTGTTCTCCGCCAGGGCACGCTCCAGGGTGATGCCGACCGTCTGGGGCACCAGCTTGGCAATGCGGTCGACGTCGGGAAGCGGAATGTCCAGCGCGCGGCCGACGTCGCGGAGGGCGGCGCGGGCCGCCATGGTTCCGAACGTAATGATCTGGGCAACGCGGTCCTTGCCGTATTTCTTCTCTGCGTATTCCAGCGCCAGGCCACGACGACGATCATCGAAGTCGATGTCGATGTCCGGCATCTGAACGCGCTCGAGGTTGAGGAAGCGCTCAAAGATGAGGCCGTACTTGAGGGGGCAGATGTTGGTGATGCGTAGCACATACGCAACCAGCGACCCGGCGGCGGATCCGCGGCCAGGGCCGACCTGAACGCCCTCACAGCGGGCTGCGCGGATGAGGTCCCAGACGATGAGGAAGTAAGCGGCGAAACCCGTCTGCTTGATGACGTCGAGTTCCATGGCGAGGCGCTCACGTGCTTCACGCGTGGGCTCGTTGCCGTAGCGCTCGAGGAGGCCGCGCTGCGCCACATCCTCGAGGTAGGAGTCCGCGTCCATTCCTTCAGGAATGGGCGAGTACGTCGGCAGCAGGTTGTGGTCGAGGGTCAGTTCGATGTTGCAGCGGTTGGCCAGGGCGACAGTGTTGGAGGCGGCGTCGCCGTAGGCCGCGAAGCGCTCGCGCATCTCGGCACCCGACGACAGGTAGTACTCGGGTCCGGAGAAACGGAATCGCTTCTCATCGGTCTGACGGGCGCCCGTCTGGATGCACAGCAGAATGTCGTGCGCCTCGGCGTCTTCACGGCGGATGTAGTGCGAGTCGTTCGTGGCCACGAACGGAAGAGATGTGCGCCGCGCGATGTCGACGAGTCCTTCGCGGATGACGGACTCCTCGGGAATGCCGTGGGCCTGCAACTCCAGGAAGTAGTTGTCGGGGCCGAGGATCTCCATGTGCTCACGAGCAACACGCTCGGCGACATCCATGTCGCCGGCGAGGATCGACTGCGGCAGTTCTCCACCGATGCACGCCGACAGTCCGATGAGACCCTCGGCGTGTTCGGCAAGCAGTTCCTTGTCGATGCGTGGCTTCTGATAAAAGCCTTCGAGGTGAGCGCGGCTCACCAGCTTCACAAGGTTGTGGTAACCGACGTTGTTCTGCGCCAGAAGCACCATGTGCCACGGATCGCGGTCCTGCTTGGTCTCTTTGTCATGGCGGCTGCGCTGAGCCATGTAGACCTCGCAGCCGATGATGGGATTGATGTTGGCGGCCTTGGATGCCGTGTAGAAGTCGAGCGCGCCGTAGAGAACACCGTGGTCGGTGATCGAAAGGGCCGGCTGGCCGAAGGCCTTGGCTGCACCGACCAGGTCCTTGATGCGGGCGGCGCCGTCCAGCAGCGAGAACTCCGTGTGCGTGTGGAGATGGACGAAGTCGTCCCTCTCGCCACTCGGGGGTGCTTGCTGGGGTGCGTCAGCCACGGATTCACCTATAGGGGCGTGCGTCGAACATCTGTACGGTACCAGGGCCCGTCCGGCACGCCGGCGGCGGGGCAGCCAAGTGTGACGTGTTGAAGGGGCCTGATGTGGGATCGGATCGCGCCGTTCCAATGGACCGCAGCCGATATGCTCGGAAAACGTGCCAGACTTTCTTACGGGCCTCCACGGCGCGCTTGTCACCGTCCTGCTCTGCGCGTTGCTCTTCATCGACGAGGCGGGAGTCCCTCTCCCCTTTGCGCCCAATGAAGTCTTGCTCATCATCGCGGGACTGCTGATCGCATCCGGGTCGCTGCCGTGGTTTGCGATCTACCCCCTAGCCGTTCTGGCGATCCTACTCGGAGCTCTCACGGGCTACTCGTGGGCCAACCACGTGGGCCCGGAACAGTTGCGCTCTATCGCGGGACGGCTGCGTGCGCTGCGGCCGTATGACAAAGCCACCGAGCGAATGCGCGACGCCAATGTGCGTGCGATTGCCGTGACGCGCTGCATCCCCGGCATCCGGGTCTACGCCACGCTCGTGGCCGGCGCCGCAGATGTGCCGCTGCGGACCTTCATGCGCGCCTCCATTCCGGCGGCCCTTGTGTGGACGGCTGTGATGCTGGGTCTTGGCATCGTTGTCGGAGCGCCTGCCGCGCAGTTCTTCACGTCGATCGAGAAGCTGGCACTCTCCGGTGGAATCCTGGTTCTCACAGGGATCGTTGCTTACCGAGCGGCACGGATGGCGCCGCGGGCATGGTCCGACGAGGCTCCCTTCGCGGGGATCACGACATGGCATCGTGTCGTCCTGGCGTTCCTGCTCGATGCCGGTGTTGTGGCCGTCATCGCCGCCGGTATCGACCGCATCACCCGATTCGTTTTGCAGTTCCGGCTGGCGTCATTCACCATCGCCAGCGAATACGACTTCGCGATCATCCTCGCCGCCATCGCCGTGGCATATGTCATCGCCTCACGGCACGGACAGCGCGGTGAGACAGCGGGCGAACGGCTCTTCGACGTCAGCTATGTCCACATCGGCAGGTCCAAGACGCCGCCCGAGGGAGCGCTGGACGACTACCCGACGCCGTAAGCAAACGCCACGGCGGGATCTACTCGCCTAACCCCGCCGCAACCGGACGACGAGGGGCATTGGAGCCGCCTCGACTGGCCAGTTCGTAAGCGTTGTAGGTGAACCTGCTGCTGGTTCCCTGGATCGCGGCAGCAACGTCGTGTCCGAACGACTGGGTGTGCTCAAGGAAAGCGATGCATTCGACGGGGTCTGGCGTGAAGCGCGTGCGCCACCCGCTGTCCGTTTTGGCCAGCGGGAAGCCCGCGGCGCTGTACACGGAATAGCCGGCGCGGTCAGTGATCTGGTCCGTCTCGGTAAGCGGCAGTTCGGCGGCGCCAAACAATCGAATGGAGGTCGGCCCGGCGGCGTGACGCGACCCCAGCCATAGCTTCGGATTACCGCCCCAGGAATCCGCGGGGTCGATGAGCGGATGGCCATTCCACGTCGGCACTATCACGTCGTACGTCGCGGCAGTGATGGAGGCACGGCCGGTGCGGACGTAGCACCGCATGCGCTGGAAGCCGAGTTCGCTGTACTGGCTGTCCAGCAGGGCCTCAACAGCGGCGTTCCGAATATCGAGGGCACTTTGCGGGGGATCAATCGTTTCGCGAGCAGGAAGCGGCTTGCTGATCGGTTCGACGGCATTCAGGACCTGGCGACACATCATGCGTGTCTCGTCGCGCACGCTCAGCCGCTCCGGGTTGACTGTGACGGTTGGTGACGCCAGGGACGGCGACGCCGACGAATGGATAAACAGCGGAACCTGTCCCGACACATTCAGGTTGGATGTGTCGTCCAGAGCCGTGCTGAGTCCGGCACTGACCCGCTCCATCGCTTCGAGAAAGTCTCCGGAGGCTTCAACCGCCATATGTGCCAGAGGCAAGGGGTCGGGACCGAGAGGCGGCGCCTGTGGAGCGAAAGGTGAAAACCGCCGGCGAGCGGCCCTGGCTCCCGGCAAGTCCATCGGCGTTGCTGCGACCTCGCGCACCAGCGGCGAGGGTGTCGTCGCCCAGCCATCGCCGACACGGTGAAGTTCGTTGTCCTCATCCAACGAGAGCGGCTGGTGCGACACCAGCGCTCCATGGAAGGTGACCTCGAGTGTGTCCACCCGGAACCTGTGGCCGTCGCCGACGCTCAGCGTGTGCGCCACGCGGGCCAGGCCCACCCCATTGGCCGCCATCAGCTCGAGCAGGCGCTGGCGCACTCCATCGGCAGTCCCCGGCAGCAGGATCTCGTCAGCAACGGCGAGATTGAAGCCATGAACGGCAGCATCGATCTGCTCGGCCTGCTGTGACCCTTGAGCCTCGCTTGCCCAGCGCTTCACCACCGCATCGGCAAAGATGCCGTGACGTGCGGTACTGGCATCGGACACCAGCGGCGTCATGGCAGGTGCGGGACCGAGGTCGAGTTCATTACCCGCCTGGCCGGCCTCTGCTTGGTGGCTCATCGAAGGATCTCCTCGGCGATTGAGCAACCCCTCGCGATCTACGCTAGTCCTGCATCACGGACACAGCGCGGACATTTGGGACCAGCCGAGGTCAGGTGCGTCGCAACGAGGCCACGCATTCCACGTGATGTGTCTGGGGGAACATGTCGACGATGTCGATATGCTCCACCTCGTAGGGACCTGACCCGACGAGAACTCGCAGGTCGCG
>JBEPVH010000215.1:0-4533 GCA_041691115.1 bacterium
TGGCGTAGGATAGCTGGGCGTGGCGTTCCCAGTGCTCCAGATCGAGCGACACGGCGACGGCGACGCGGGGGCCGCCGGGGCCGTAGGCGGTGTAGGTCATGACGTGGGCGCCGAGCAGCGGCATCGTGGTAATCCGCGGATCCTCAACACCGGCGGTTACCTGATTGCGCTCCCACGACTCGGCGGGCTGCAGCGCCACACCGCGACGGCGCACCGAGCGGGGCGTGCCGTCGCCATCCACCTTGACCTCGGCATGACCGATGCGCGAGTAGTTGCCGGCGGCGACGACACGAGGGAAGAGGTGGACAACGCCTGCCGCGTCGCGGGCCGACGCAGGATTGAGAACGCCCTCAGCTTCATTGGCCGATCCCTGCCGCGGCGCCATCAGGCCACCGAGGCGTTCCATCGTGTACCCCGGGTCCGGGAGAACGCGGGGTGAACGCCGTGGGCGGGGTGCGCCGTCGAGACCATCCATGAAAGCCCAGGAGCGTAGGTAAACGGGGCCTGCTCCATGCGGACAGGCGGCGGACAATCCCGACAAACGACAATGCCCGCCATGGAGCCACATGTCGTCACCGTCGAGCCGGCGCATCCTGCGATCGCACCCGGAGTGGCTCACCATCGCAACGTCCAGGGCGGCTGGGCGCGCGCGGCTGTCTTCGGCATCTCTGACGGCCTGCTGACCAACGTCGCCTTCATCCTCGGCGTGGCGGGTGCCCACATGGCGGCCGGCCAGGTGCGGCTGGCAGGGCTGGCGGGACTCGTCGGCGGCGCCGTCTCGATGGCATCGGGCGAATATGTCTCTGTCTCGGCCCAGACCGAACTCATCGAGCGCGAGTTGGACATGGAGCGCGAGGCACTGCGCCTCTATCCCGAGGTGGAACGGCGTGAACTGGCCGCCATCTATCGCGCTCGCGGCCTCACCACCGCCGAGGCGGACCGCATGTCGGCGGCCATCATGGAGAACCCTGAGGTCGCGCTCGAGGTCCACGCCCGCGAGGAACTCGGTGTCGACCCGTCGCAGACGGGAGCGCCGCTGGTGGCCGCGGGATCGTCGTTCGTCGCCTTCGCCATCGGTGCCCTGATTCCGCTGCTGCCCTGGTTCTTTGTCGAGGATGTGACGGCTGTCTGGAGCTCGGTGGCTCTGGTGATGATCTCCTCGGTCGCCGTCGGCTGGATCCTGGCCGGCCTCACCGGCCGTTCGCGGACGCGAACCATTCTGCGCCAGGCCGGATTCGCTGTCGCAGCCGCCGCGGTGACGTATGTCCTCGGCTCGCTCGTAGGGACGCACGTCGGCTGAGCAACGGCGGATGTCCGTGACATGTCCGCAATTCAGCCGTACGGTTGAGAGCGATGGAGCTCGACGGGCCGACGCCTGAACGCCCGCCGCGACACGAAGCCCCGAGCGGCGGAGGTGGCAGGCCGCCCATCGGAACCCTGCGGTTCGCCGGAATGCCCGTCGATTTCGTGGTCTACACCAACGGCTCGTCTGAGGCGATGGCGCGCAACCTCGACAAGCTCGGTGGCAAGGAGGGCCTTCCCGCGTACGGCGCCTGGTCGGACCCCGTGGTCGCCGAGCGCGCCATGTCGATGGCGCTCGACAGGTTCGGCAAGGAGATCTACTCCTGGCTCCGCGATCCCGGACCCCTGCCGTTCATTCGCGACTTCACCGTCGGGTTCAACGTCGGCAAGGCGATCACCCGCGATGAGGTCCGCGCCTCGCAGCGCCAGGGCAGGGCGCCCGTCGCCGTTGACACACCGACATTCCGATTCCAACTTCGTATCGCGCCCGAGGCGCCGGGGTTCTACATCACAGCCGCCGAGCCGCTGCCGCCGCTGCCCACCGAGGGTGTGGTGTGGTCGCCGCTGCAGACGTACGAGGTACAGACCGGCGACGATCCCCATGCACGTGGCCACACGCTGACGCGCCACGTCAACGCGGGATTCAATGCAGCTGTCGTGCGACTGCGCGACGAGCCCGAAATCCGTGCCGCGGGATCCTTCAATGACGAGAGCACAGCGCAGGCAGTCGTCAACTCCATGCTGCAGACGTATGGCCGCGAAATTGCCGGCTGGCTCGTCAACTCTGGCGACTGGATGCCGTTCACCCGCGAAATGTTCTTTCCGGCACCGACAGGATGGGTGCTTGACCGCGACGAGTTCGACAGGGCCGCGGCGGAACACCGTCCACCTGTCGCGCAGATGGCAACGGGCGCGCGTCTTGTCATGCGCAAATCAGACGACTTCCCCGAAGGCTTCTACGTGGTCACCGTCTATCCCGTGACGTAGCCGGCTTCAGGCCGCGGCGTCCTCGATGGCGGAGCGCCGGAGACTGCGAGCCCAGAGGTGGAACACCACCGATGCGGCGCCGAATCCACCGAAGAGAACCACTGCCGTCACGATGGGAGCACTGCCGGTGTGCGCCGCTGCTGAACTGGGATTCAGCATCACAGCGACGAGCAGGAAACAGGCCACGAAGAACGCCCCTGCCCAGGCGATGCGATTCCAGGCGAACACCTTGCCGCCATTGAGGAAGCCGACAGGAATCATGCCGATGACGGTGCCGACGAGGCCACCGCTGAACACGGCACCCAGGACGTCGGCTGCGAGAACGACGCCGTCACCCGCCGATGCGATGTCGTTCTGCAGGGGCGTCCACGCCAGCCAGGCGCCGACAGCCACCGTCAGCGTGACGGCAACACCGAGCAATGCTGCCTTGCCTCTGTCACGCACCTCGAGCGTTTGCGAGAAGGCAACCCCACACACACAGCCGTAGAGGTATCCCGGCTGGAAGTCCGAGATACGCGAGATGAGCACGCAGAGAGCTGCGATGAGCAGACCCGAGGGCAGCGCTGTCAGACGGCGCTGCTGGGGCAGCCCACGGATGCGGCGGTAAGCGATGGCCACCGCCACAGGGATGAAGACCGCGACGAGCGTCGCTGCCGTCGTTGCCAGGAATGTCAGCAGCGAAGCGCCGTTGATGCCAAACCCGGGATCGAGGAAGCCTCCAAGCAGGGCACCGGCGACGACAACGCCGGCAAAGGCGATGGCATCGCGGCCGGCATGTGGCCCGGCAGCGGCAGGTCCGCGACGCAGGCGGCGTGCCACAAAGCCCTTGATCTCGTCGTGGTACTCCTTGAACGTGCTGTCAAAGAGCTGCGAGGGAAAGGTGATGAAGAGGATCACCACGACAGCGGCGACAGCTGCCGTGGCGACGTGCGCAGCGGAGCTGAATGCCTCTGACGGGGTGGGGATGCGAGACGAGATCGTTGACTGCTGTGGGTTATAGGACCGCGATTGCGGAATGCTGCCCGGCGTTCCCGGGTCCGTCACCGGCGTGCCGGTGCCGCCGCCGCCGCTCACGGCGATGGACGCCAAAGGCTGTTCGCACGTGATACCGACGCAGAAGGTGCCGCGAAGGGTTACCGGCGGTGCCCCGCCTGGGCGGCGCGTCGACAGCACCATGGTGCCGATCCGGGTTCCCGGAACCTGTGACGACGTACTGGTGAAGCTGCAGGTGCTCTGCTCGCCGTCAACGGATCCTTGGACGGACGACGCCCCGCCGGCGCAACTGGCCACGAAGTAGTCAGGCCCAAACGGAGACGCGATGAAGGTCGTTCCGGGGTCCAGCTGGCGAGCCAAAATGAAGAGGCACGAGGCGCCGCCGACGGATGTGTCGCATTGCGCCGAGGCCGGCGTGGCGGTCGCTGACACAGGTGTCGTCCCGCCTGCCACGAACGTTGCGAAGGCAAGTATTAGCGGCGTCAGGGCTCGTAGTGCGCGGCGTCGGCTGGAGTTCACGTCGGAGATTATTCGGCAGGGCGGCCATTGTCCGTCGGATGTCCGTGTCAACTGTGCACACTCCACCCGCTAATTCGGCCAGCCAACGTCGCCTGTGGAAGGGAGCTGACGATGGATCTCGACGGCGTTGACGGCGGGGGACTCAACTCCGCCTCGTCCGTACTCGCGATGCTGGTCATGCAGCTTGCGAAGCGTCACAACAGGCCAAAGCGCGGCGGCGGCCGGCCTCGCCCACAGCGCCCGCAGCGTCAGAAGCGCGAGGGCGGCGAGAAGCTCGGCGATCGCACCCCAACCCGCTCCTTCACGCGGCCCGTCAAGGTCGAGAGCCTGCAGGTCTATGAGGGCGACGGCAGAGGCCACACGCTGGCCCGCCACGTCAACCACGCTCCCAATGCTGATGTCGAGCGCCTCGAACGCGAGCATTCGATTCCCGCCGCGGGATCGTTCACCTCGGTCGAGATCGCCCAGCGCGCCGTTGATGCGGCGATCGCCGCCAACGAGGACAGCATCGTCAGTTGGCTGAATGACGGCAAAGCCAGGGGCCCCTTTGTTCGCGACCATCCCATGGGCGAGAAGATCGGTTCTGTCCTGACACGCACCGCCTTCAACAAGGCCAAGGCCCGCGGCGAGACACCCGTGAACGTTGACGCCGACACGATCCGCATCGTGTTGCGCCGCTCCGGCGACTTCAGCGGCGGCTTCTTCGTGCTCACCGCCTACCCGATCCCCGTG
>JBEPVH010000216.1:0-4518 GCA_041691115.1 bacterium
ACTCTGGCCGAGGCTCAACCCCGTCGCGAGGTGGCGCGCGAGGCGTGGCGCTGCGCGCGTTGCCGCAGTGGCGCAGCGAGATGCGCAGCAGCGGAGATACATCCCCACGCAGGTGCGAATCAGGCCCGGGATTACGGAGAGCGCCATGACGGGACTGGCTCCCATTGCGATCGCAGTCACGGAGGCGCATGCGGTGCCGCCCCATACGATGCAGCGCCAGCGCATTGCCGACGGCGGCAGCATGGCGCGGCGCAGGCGAACCTCAAGGCGGCCGGGTTTGGATCCAGGGGGTGGCAATGTTGAGCGGATACCGGGTGCGCGCATGACATCACGAAGTGACACGGCAACTGCGGTTGCCCCGCAGAGGGCGACGGCGAGTCCAATGAGCGCCAGCATCAGGCGGCTGCCAGGAGATGAGGCGGGAAGACGACACCGTGCGATGCCATTCGAGCGAGGCAGCGCCGGGGGATTTCCCCAGTGGGCTCAGGCGCCTCGAATACAGGAACAAGGCTGACACCCGATTGGCTTGCCTCGAGCGCGGCGATGGTGGTCACCGTTCGTACTCCCGCCCGATCGCGCTGGCAGTGCACAACGAGATCAACACCGGTAGCGATCCACTGCCTGACGTCCCCGATGCCGAGGCCTGTCATGACGGGAGCGACGAGCGTCTCCAGACGTATCAGAGCGTCGGCTGCCGAGTTGGCGTGGAGTGTTGTCATTGATCCGGCGTGGCCGGTGTTCATTGCTTGCAGCATGTCGGTGCACTCCGCACCTCTCACCTCCCCCACCACAATCCGGTCCGGCCGCATGCGCAGCGCATTGCGCACCAAATCGCGCAATTCGATGGCGGGAACGTCCTCGCCACCTGCAGGCCTGCATCGCAGAGACGCGACGCCGGGATGGTCCACTTTGAGTTCGGCAACCTCCTCGGCGATCACGATCCGTTGAGTTGGCGGGACGAGGCCGGCCAGGGCACCGAGCAGGGTCGTCTTGCCACTTCCCGCGGCTCCGGTGACGACCATCCCGGCGCGGCCGGAGACGGCGGCGTGGAGGAATGCCGCCATGGGGCGACTGAGCATTCCGGCTCCGACCAGGTCGGCCATGTCCATCCGGCGTTCCGGGAACCGCCTCACCGTCATGGTGGTAACCGGTGCGACAGGCGGAATCACGACGTTGAGCCGTGATCCGTCGCTGAGATGTGCGTCCACCATCGGATGCGCTTCGTCGACACGTCGCGATCCGCTGGCCAGCATGCGGTCCGCAACGCGGCGCAGCGCCTGCTCGTCCGCGAAGCGGACTGACGTCAGTTCCAGACGTCCGTTGCGCTCCACCCAGACGGGGTCGGCGCCGCACACCATGATCTCGGTGATCTGCGGATCGGTGAGGAGTTGTTCAAGCTGCCCGAATCCGATGAGGTCGGCCAGTGCCGTGCTCAGCAATTGGTCGCGCGCTGTTTGCGACACAGATTGCGACGCCAGTTCGCTCTCCACAACGGCGGATGCCGTGATGGCCAGGGCGTCATCACCGGCGTCGAGTGCGATGACCCGGTCGCGGCAGCGCGCCAGGAAGGAGTCCCAGTCGCCCGCGGGTGGCGCGGGTGCGGTGCGCCGGAAGATCATGACGGTGCTCGAATGGCTCGGAGATTCGCTGACGACGGCATCCCCGCGAGCACCACAGCTGTCGCTGCATCGGTTTCGACCGTGAGCCGCACAGGTGCGTGTTCTGCAGTCTCTATTGAGATCACGCGCGCGGTCGCGATGGCGCTGCCACTGTGAACGCCGTCCGCCTCGCGAACAATCTGGACGACGTCGCCGCGTTCCAAACCCGCCGGAATAGTCGCGGCGTCAACGGAGACGGCGACGATACGGCGGTCGCCTGCGGGAGCTCCAGACGGCAGTAGTTCCGCTGCGGTGAGGGCGTCTCCGGGTGCCAGTGCCACTGCCGTGCGGCGTCCCGAGGGATCAATGGGGACGCCTGGAGCCGGGTCACCAGTCCGGCTCTCAATGTCCTGGGAGCTGATGACAGCCCCGGCGGGGAGCGGCCGCCGGACCACGAATTCCCCTCTGGAGCCACCGTCGGCGGCAGCCGCCGGGCCCATCCGCAGACCCGTCAGAAGCAGGCCCAGGCCCAAAATCAGCAGCGAAATCGATCTCAGAACGCCGTGCCGGCCGCAGGTACCACAAATTTGTGTAGGCATAGTGCGGCAGACTACACAGGTCTGTGTATCTTTTGCAACCCAGCTCTCGACGGGAATGAGGCGATTGTCCGTGTTGTGTCCGCGTTTGCCGCTTACAGTTCGGCCACGGATTTCAGCCGTAGAGAGGGGGAAGGAACGGTGTCGATTTTGTCGACCATCGCTCCACGCAAGGCGACATTTGCTGTCGTTGCGCGCATCCTGACAGTCGGTTGCTTGGGGGATCCGGAGATGTTGGGCAGCGATTCTCGCGTGCCCGAGGATTGCTGACGTCTCCGTAGGAAGGGGGGAAGACTGGTGGCCGATTTCGAGTTCAGTTACACGGACGATGACGCTCACGACGCAAGTCGTATGTCGAATAATCTCGACAGGGCAATCGTCCAGGCAGAGCGGGAGGCTCTTCGTCGTCATCAAGTGACGGTGCGCCCGAGCAACTTGCTCGTGGGCCTGTTGCAGCAGTCCGAGGCTGCGGGTTCTGAAGCCGTTGCGATTCTCAAGGATCTCAACGTCTCCATCCCCGCGCTGGTGAAGGCACTTGACGGTCCTCGTCGTGCCGCGACGGATAAGCCCGGCGCGTCGTCCACCAAGCTGCAGCTCGCCGCTGCCGCGAACAACGCCATGGGCCTTGCCTTCGAGGAGGCCGGCCGCCGCCGCTCCGCGCAGGTCGGCACCGGCCACATGCTGCTCGGCCTGCTCCGTGAGCCCACTGCCGAAGTCAGCAACGTGCTCTCCGAGTTCGGTGTCAGCGAGGCGACTGTTCGTCGTCAGCTCGATGCCCGTCTCAAGGCACGTCTCATGGCGTCGGACAACCCCCCCCGCGTTACCAACACGATCTCTGTTCCGACATCGTCGGTCAAGACGCCCAAGCTGGATGCCTACTCGCGCGACGTGACAGCGATGGCGCGCAGCGGCAAGCTGGATCCGTATGTCGGTGACAAGGACAAGCTGCGAGAGATTCTCAACATCCTCGGCAAGCGCACCAAGAACAACCCCTGCCTCATCGGTGAGCCGGGTGTTGGTAAGACAGCGCAGGTCGAAGGCTTGGCTCAGTACCTGCTGGACCATCCCGAAGAGTTCCCCGAGCACCTGCGCGGCAAGCGCATCGTGAGCCTCGACCTCGGCTCGATGGTTGCCGGTTCGAAGTACCGTGGTGAGTTCGAAGAGCGTCTCAAGGGCGCGATGAAGGACGCCATGGATGCACAGGACGTGATCCTGTTCATCGACGAGTTCCACACCGTCGTCGGTGCCGGTTCCGCTGAAGGCGCGATGGACGCCGCCAACCTGCTCAAGCCGCTCATCGCGCGCGGCGAGCTGCAGATCATCGGCGCCACGACGCTCGACGAATTCCGCAAGCATGTGGAGAAGGACGCCGCTCTCGAGCGCCGCTTCCGTCCCGTGTACATCGACGAGCCTTCCCGTGAGAAGACCGTTGAGATTCTCCGCGGTATCCGCGAGAAGAATGAGCAGTGGCACAAGGTGAAGATCACCGACGGTGCGCTCGAGACCGCCGCGCGTCTCGCCGAGCGGTTCATCACGACCCGCCGTCAGCCTGACAAGTCTCTGGACCTCGTCGACGAGGCGTGCTCGCGCGCCAACATCAAGATGTTCGAGATGCCTGAGGAGCTCCGCGTCATGGAGGCCCAGGTCAACCGTCTCGCTGACGAGCGCAAGCAGGCGACCTCGGTCGAGACTCGTGAGGAGCTTCGTGCCCGCGAGATCAAGCTGCGCGAGAAGTACCTGGTTGCCCGCGACGAGTGGGACAGCCGCACCAAGAGCAAGGACATCGTCATTGACGACAACTCCATTGCCGAGGTGGTCACCGCGTGGACCGGTATCCCCGTCGCCAAGCTGACGGAGACCGAATCCGCCAAGCTCGTGCACCTCGAGGAGCACCTGCACAAGCGGGTCATCAGCCAGGACCCGGCGATCTCCGCCGTCTCCAAGGCAGTGCGTCGTGCACGTGCCGGTGTGAAGGACCCCAAGCGTCCCTCGGGCGTGTTCATCTTCCTCGGTCCCACCGGCGTCGGTAAGACCGAGCTGGCCAAGGCCCTCGCCGAGTTCCTGTTCGACTCCGAGGACGCGATGGTGCGCCT
This sequence comes from bacterium, assembly GCA_041691115.1. Lineage (GTDB taxonomy): Bacteria > Chloroflexota > Dormibacteria > Aeolococcales > Aeolococcaceae > JBEPVH01. Next base: position 4,288 of record JBEPVH010000216.1, read on the forward strand.
CGACATGTCGGAGTTCCAGGAGAAGCACACGGTGTCGCGGCTCGTCGGCTCGCCTCCCGGATACGTCGGTTACGACGACGGCGGTCAGCTGACCGAGCCCGTCCGTCGCCGACCGTTCTCCGTGGTCCTGCTCGACGAGATCGAGAAGGCTCACCCCGATGTCTTCAACGTGCTGCTGCAGGTGATGGACGACGGCCGCCTCACCGACTCCAAGGGTCGCGAGGCGAACTT
>JBEPVH010000217.1:0-4421 GCA_041691115.1 bacterium
TCATCGAGACCAAGGCCAACGACGTCTCGGCGTACATCCCCACCAACGTCATCTCCATTACCGACGGCCAGATCTTCCTCGAGACCGAGCTGTTCAACGCAGGTATTCGACCCGCCATCAACGTCGGTGTGTCGGTGTCGCGTGTTGGTTCTGCCGCGCAGACCAAGGCCATGAAGAAGGTTGCGGGCCAGCTCAAGCTGGACCTGGCGCAGTACGGCGAGCTCAAGGCGTTCGCCCAGTTCGCCGCCGACCTCGATGCCCGTACGCGCAAGACGCTCGAGCGCGGTCAGCGCATGACCGAGTTGCTCAAGCAGCCGCAGTACCAGCCCGTGCCGTTCGCCCGCCAGGTGATGATCATCTACGCCGGGACGCAGGGCTTCCTCGACGATGTCGCCATCGACAAGGTCGGCGATTTTGAGAAGTCATTCCTGCGCCATGTCGAGAGCACGCATCCCGAGCTGGAGAAGGCGATCAACGACGAGAAGGCACTCAGTGAGACCAGCGAGGCCACACTGAAGTCCGCTCTCGAAGACTTCAAGAAGGGGTACGCAGGCTAACTATGCCCTCCCTTCGCGACCTGCGACGCCGGATCAAGAGCGTCAAGAACACAGAGAAGATCACCAAGGCGATGGAACTCGTCGCCGCGGCGAAGATGCGTCGCGCCCAGGAAAGGGTGCTGGCGGCGCGTCCGTATGCCGATGAGATCGCCTCTGTCACAGCGGAGCTGATGCGGCGCTCGCCGCAGTACAAGCATCCCTACCTGCAGGTTCGCGACCTCACATCCAAGTGCGTCATTCTCATCACCGCTGACCGCGGTCTTGCCGGCGCTCTCAATAGCAACTCCATTCGTCTGGCGCTCAAGGAGATGAATGCGGATCCGGCGGTGACATCGTCGGTGGTGAGCATCGGCCGTAAGGGCCGCGATTCCATGCGCCGCCTGCGCAAGGACCTCATCGGTGACGTCTCCAACTACGGCGACAAGCCGTCGTTGCTGGAGATTGTTCCCGCCATCCGAGTGGCGCTCGACAAGTACGAGGCCGGCGAGGCGGATGCCGTGGACGTCGTCTATACGCATTTCCTCTCGGCGGGGCGGCAGGAGCCGACAGTGCTTCGTGTCCTTCCCGTGTCGGCACCCGAGGGCGCAGCACCTGTCGCTGCCGACTTCGAGTACGAGCCCGATCCCGACATCGTTCTTGACGCACTACTGCCGCGCTACATCGAGGCGCAGATCTACAGATGCGTTCTCGAGAACATCGCGTCCGAACAGGCATCGCGCATGCGCGCCATGCACAACGCGTCGGAGAATGCCTCCGACTTCATCTCTGATCTCACGTTGACGGCCAACAAGGTCCGGCAGTCGACGATCACCACCGAACTGATGGAAGTCGTCAGCGGCGCCGCAGCGCTCGAAGGCTGATCTCCCCGAGGAGCACCAGGAAAAAGATGCCAGTCACCAATGCAACATCCACCGGCCGCGTGACCCAGGTCATCGGCGCCGTCGTCGACGTTCAGTTCAGTGGCGACCGCCTCCCTGAAATTCTTCATGCCCTGGAGATTCCCCGCGAGAACGGCAAGCGGCTCGTGCTCGAGGTTCAGCAGAACCTCGGCAATGGCGTCGTCCGCTGCATCTCCATGGACACCACTGACGGTCTCCGCCGCAACACCGAGGTGACCGCGACGGGCGGACCCATCATGGTTCCCGTTGGCAAGGAAACGCTGGGCCGGATGTTCAACGTTATCGGTGATCCCATCGACAACAAGCCCCAGGTCGGCGGCAAGCGTGCCCCCATCCATCGCACGCCCCCGTCGGTGGCGGATCAGGACACCACGCAGCAGATCCTCGAGACCGGCATCAAGGTCATCGACCTCATCTGCACATTCTCCAAGGGATCCAAGATTGGACTCTTCGGTGGAGCCGGCGTCGGCAAGACGGTCATCGTGACCGAGATGATCAACAACATCGCCAAGCAGCACGGCGGTTACTCCGTGTTCGCAGGTGTCGGTGAGCGCACCCGTGAAGGCCGCGACCTCTACGGCGAAATGCAGGAGTCCAAGGTCCTCGACAAGACGGCTCTTGTCTTCGGCCAGATGAACGAGCCTCCCGGAGCCCGTGCCCGCGTCGCCCTCACAGGCCTGACCATGGCCGAGTACTTCCGCGACGAGGAGGGCTCTGACGTGCTCCTCTTCGTTGACAACATCTTCCGCTACACCTTGGCGGGAGCCGAGGTGTCAGCACTCCTCGGCCGTATGCCGTCGGCAGTCGGCTACCAGCCCACGCTGGGTACTGAGATGGGTGACCTGCAGGAGCGCATCACCTCGACCAAGACGGGCTCGATCACCTCGGTCCAGGCCGTGTACGTCCCCGCTGACGACTTCACTGACCCCGCTGTGGCGACGACGTTTGCCCACCTTGGCGCCACCGTGTCGCTGAGCCGGCCGCTCACCGAAATCGGTATCTACCCCGCTGTCGATCCGCTTGATTCGACATCGCGCGCTCTTGATCCCCTTGTCGTCGGCGACGAGCATTACCGCGTAGCTCAGGGCGTCAAGCGTGTGCTGCAGGAGTACAAGGAACTGCAGGACATCATCGCCATCCTCGGACAGGAAGAACTGTCCGACGACCAGAAGCTAACCGTGGCCCGCGCCCGCCGTGTGCAGAAGTTCCTGTCGCAGCCCTTCCACGTCGCGGAAGTATTCACCGGCCGTCCCGGCAAGTACGTCAAGCTCGAAGAGACCATCCGTGGTTTCGCCGAGATCCTCGACGGCAAGCACGACGACCTGCCCGAGGATGCCTTCTACATGGTCGGCTCCATCGACGAGGCAGTCGCCAAGGCCAAGGAGCTCTAGCTCGTGGCGAAAATCCAGGTTGAGCTGGTCACAGCCGAGCGCCGCGTCCTCTCTGAGGAGGCGGACTTCGTTCGCGCCCCTGGAATGGACGGCGAGCTGGGCATCTACCCGCAGCATCTTTCGTTGCTGACCCCTCTCAAGGCTGGTGAGGTCAAGGTAGTCAACGGCGCTGAGGAGCACTTCTACTTTGTCTCAGGTGGCTTCCTCGAGGTGCTGCCCGACAAGGTGGTCATCCTGGCCGACGCTGCCGAGCATGCTGATGAGATCGACGAGGCCCGTGCCGAAGAGGCCCGTCGCCGGGCTCAGGAGGCACTTGCCAACGACTCCGGCAATGCCGAGGCCGCTGCCTCGCTGGAGCGCGCCATGTTCCGCCTCCGGGTATCCGAGGTCAGGCGCCGCCACCGGCCCCGCTGAGGCTGACCACTCCGGTATTCGCGCGGGGTAGTATCGGGACATGGTCTTTCGCCGCAAACGGACGAACGAGCCCGCGCCTTCGCCGGTAGCGGCACTGCTCGGGATTCCGGCGGGCGAAGCTACTGTCTGCAACCGCTTCGGCTGCACGTCGCCGGCGGATCGCCGCTGCGGTTACATCGACAGGCGCAACCGCCCGTGCAATACCGACTGGTGCGAAACCCATGCTCACGAGATCTACGGAATGGTCTGCTGCGTGCGGCATACCTCAACGCTCGTGGCAATCGGCTCGCAGGGTCTTGACCGCGGTCATCTTCCCGAGCTCGACAACCGGGTCCCCTCGCTCGTCTACTGGGTGGGCCGCGACCTCGAAGAGGACATCCCCGTGATGCTCAAGGCGGTCATGGACGAGCAGGGCGGCGAGACGATGGCAGCCGACCGCGTGACCCTTGTCGCCGGCGGTGGCCGCACCGCCGAACGTCGCTGGGAACGCGGTTGGAAAAACATCTCGCACACAGGCATCGGTGAGCGAATCACCATCCAGGTGATTGAGTCGTCGCCGACCGAAGTTGTCGTCCGCGTCGGCGGCAAGCTGGTGCATGAAGAGACTCCACCGTGGATCGCCAACCGCCCCACCGAGCCGGGCCTTGTGCGTGGCGATGCCGAAGAACTGAACGCAGCTTTCTACCTCCGCCTGCGCGAGGCCATCAGGGGCGCCCTGCGCGTCACCCGGCACTGATACCCGGAAGCCACATAAGTCCCGACGGCCATTTCTGGTGGAATGGGCAGGCGTGGCTCCCGATGGGTGGTCCGCAAGACTGCGGTACCTGGACGCGCATCAGTTGACCAGCCCAGACCCTAGCTGCGCATCATCCGGGCGACGTGCGACGAGGAGTTCACCGGAATAGAGGCGGCGGCTCCGGCGATACCCGTTCCCACGATGGCGATCACGATGACGCGGCGAAGGTTCTTCATGGCGGTCCTCACTTTGTGGTGCCCTGGCATCTGCTTGGCCCGGTGACACTCAGGATGGCGATTCCGAAGGGACACCGACGGGACAAAGGGCGTCGCGGTCATCTACGATCCGCGGCTCGTTAGGGAGGGGACATGGCCAGGGCCTTTGCGTTCGTCGATGTGGAGACCACAGGGCTTGACCCATGGGG
>JBEPVH010000218.1:0-4463 GCA_041691115.1 bacterium
CGCCGAGTGGATCAAGCACCTTCTGGCCGAGCCGCGGCGTGCGCTTCTGGCGTGTGTCGTTCTGCTGAGCTACGCAGCATGTCTGGACGTCCTCTCCGACCCCGACGTCTGGTGGCATATGCGCCTGGGTCGCTTGATCCTCGACACCCATTCGATCCCGTCGACTGAGCCCTTCTCCTATACGGCAGTGGGGCACGAGTTCACGGCGCATGAGTGGCTCGCCGACGTCATCTTCGCGCTGCTCCGCAATGCCGGCGGACTGTTCCTCGTCGCCGTCGTCATGGCGGTTGTGGCATGGGCGGCGCTGATCATCGTCTGGCGCCGCGCCGAACTTCGCGGTGCGGGCCCGCTGGCATGCGCGATCGGACTGGCAGTAGCGGCGCGGGCGGCTCAGCCGGTACTCGGGACACGGCCGCAGGTGGTGTCGTTCGCACTGACGGGCGTCGTCCTGCTCATCGCCGATCATGTGCTGCGCGGCAACCGCCGTGTTGTCTGGGTGCTGCCGGTCATCTTTCTCGTTTGGGCCAATCTCCACGCCGGATTCATCGCCGGACTCGGTTTCCTCGGCCTGTGCATCGGCGCCGAGGTTCTGGTGTCGTGGATCAGCGGCAAGCTCATCCCCACCGCTGATGTGCTGCGGCTGGCTGCAGGAACAGCTGCATCGGCGCTCGCCGCGTGTCTCAATCCGGCCGGTCCCGGCCTCTATATCTTCTCGCTCACCGTCCCCGGCACTGAACGGCAGAAGGCAATTGTTGAGTGGCAGCCTCCGGTGTTCTCGGACGCATCACTCTGGGGACTGCTCTTCCTGCTGGTCTCATTCGCTGCTCTGCTCGTTATTGCCGTGATACGCCCCGATGTGCGTAGCCGCATCGTGCTGCGCGACGTGCTGTGTGCTGCCGTGGCTGCAGGTCTGGCGCTCTACGCCGTGCGCAACACGGCCATCGCCGCGGGTGTGATCGCCCCCGTGTGGATCGCGCTGGCTCATGACGTCGTGCTATCGCTGCGAAAGGATGTAGCCACTCCCGCAAGAGTCACACCTTTCACCGTTGTCCTCGGCGCCGTCATCGTCGGTCTTGGTGGTGCCACAAGCGTGGCTGCCATCGCCAAAGCCGCTGCCGATGCACGTCAATCGGGCGTGGCGGCGATGTATCCCGCATGCGCTGTGTCGCGGCTGGCGACAGCACCGCCTGGTCAGCATGTCTACGTGTCGTACGGCGCTTCGGGGTATGTCATCGATGCGCTGTATCCATCGGCGTCGGTGTACGAGTACGGCGAGTCGATCTCACTGGGCCCGACAGTTTTCGCCCACTACGTGGCCATCGCATCGGACGACCAGGCGCCGCCATCAGCTCGCTTCCTTCTTGACGATTCAGCGACATCGGCGGTTCTCACCGACCAGCCGGCCCTCATCAACGACCTGCAGACGCACGGCTGGATCACCGTGGTCCATGACCACGCATCAGTACTCTTAGCGCGCGCCGATGCCCCCTGGGTACACGAGGGGGGTGCCTGCCTCTGAATGTCCGCGCGACGTCCGGGTTGCGCTGCGACACTCACCCCATGGACAGCTCCTTTGATCTCAGCGCGGGTATCGCCAGGAACGGGCGCGCCCTCTCGGTTGAATCCGACGGCGTCGAGGTATGGGGCTGGAAGCGTCCACTGCTCGGTGCCGTCGGCTGCCTGGGTAATGCGCTGTCGGGCGCCATCGAGATCGGATTCGGCATTGCCATGCCGGTCCAGGCCGTGCGTCAGCGCGATGCTGTTGTCGAGATTCGCGGCACCGCGATGACGGGTTGGAAGCGCCCGTTCGGCGTCGCGGCCATCACGCTCGGCCTCATCGCTCACGGCCTCTTCAGCGTCGTCGCCGGAATCGTCTCAGCACCGCTGGCACTGATCGCCGGCGCCGCCGGCTCATTGGGGCATGCCGCGGCCTCCGTCGCCGGTAGGGGCGCGCCCGCGGAAACGCCCTACGAGCGAGCCTTCCGTGAGTTTGCCGAGGGCGAGGCCCTGCCCGATCCCATCCAAACACGACATGTCGAGGTCCCCGGCCCGATGATGGCCCCGGTGAAGGCAACGCCCGCTGCGCCGCAGCGTGCGGCGCCTGCGGTGGATCGCGAACTCGGCTGAGACCCGGCGTACCATGGCCCTATGGCCACGCGCGATGCCCCGGACAATGACGATGCAATCGACGCGCGCGAACACGCCCGGATACGCCACCGCGACCGCAAGCGCGAAACCCCGATGGTCGTCGACAACGGGTCTCTGAAACGGGTGGCTCAGGCTCTGGCGGAGAAGCGCCGCCGTGAGCGCGAAGCGCCGGTCAAGGACTGATCAGGGCGTGGCGGGACGCATCGTCGTCAAGGTTGGCTCGTCCTCGATAACCGGTGCCGACGGCCGCCTCTCGGATGCTGCGTTGCAGCCCCTGGTCAGCCAGATGGCAGGCCTCGGCAAGGGCGGCTGGCATCCCGTTCTCGTCAGCTCCGGCGCGATCGCATCGGGCCGCGGCCGCGTCGATCCACCGCCGAAACACGACATCGCCGAGCTCCAGGCGCTGGCGGCGGTGGGGCAGGGACTTCTCATGGAACGCTACGCCCGCCTGTTCGGTGAACACGGCGTCACCGTGGCACAGGCGCTTTTCACAGGACATGATTTCGGTGACCGTGGTGCCTATCTCAATGCGCGCAACACGCTGACCCGTCTCATCGACTGGGGTGTCATTCCCATCGTCAATGAGAACGATACGACCGCAACCGACGAGATCTCCCTGGGCGAGAACGACAGGCTGGCCGCGTTGGTGGCGACGATGTTGCGCGCCGATCTCCTGGTGATCCTCACCGACACGCCCGGTGTCTTCTCGGCGGATCCGCGGCTTTCCGCAGAGGCGTCGCTGATCGAGGAGGTGGCAGTCGTCGATGCTGCCTTCGAGGCAGTCGCCGGGACGACACAGAGTGCTGTGGGAACCGGTGGCATGGCCACCAAGGTTGCCGCCGCGCGCATCGCCTCGTGGTCGGGTGTTCCCTGCGTTATCGCGGGCGCCGCCGACGAGAATGTGCTGGGACGAATTGCCGTCGGCGAACAGCTGGGCACACGCATTCATGCGCGAACTCCCGCATTGCCCGCGCGCAAGGTCTGGATTGCCTTTGCGCTCCGTCCTGCCGGTCGCCTTGTCGTCGACGACGGAGCCGCCAAGGCTCTTCAGGAGAAGGGCGGCTCACTGCTTCCTGTCGGCGTGCGCAGCGTGACGGGTGATTTCGCCGTCGGTGCCGCCGTTGACGTGGCGACAGCTGCGGGTGACGTCATCGCCAAGGGGCTGGCATCTGCGTCCGCCGACGTGCTGCGCACGCTCTGCGGCAAGCATGGGCAGGATCTGCCGCCCGGGGTTCCCGGCGAAGCGCTGCATCGCGATGATCTCGTCGTCCTGGCACAGCAGTAGCATGAGCGCCGCTGTGACTGATCTCAACTCGATGGCTGCTACTGCACGCGCCGCCGCTGATGCTCTTGCGACCATGCATGCCGACATCAAGAATGCCGCGCTCATCAACGCGGCGTCTGCATTGGCGTCGGCGGCCGACGCGATTCTTGCTGCCAACGGCACGGACGTCGATACCGCGCGTGCGGCTGGAATGTCTGCCACGTTGCTCGACAGGCTGACCCTCACGAAAGCGCGCATCGACGCCATGGCGGAGGCCATGTCGGATGTCGCCGGGCTTGCTGATCCGGTGGGGGAAACGCTGGAGACCTGGCACCGTCCCAATGGCCTTGAGATCCGTCGGGTTCGCGTGCCACTCGGAGTCATCGCCGTGATTTACGAGGCGCGTCCCAATGTCACATCGGATGTGGCGGCGCTCTGCATCAAGTCGGGCAACGCTGCAGTACTCCGCGGCTCTTCGTCGACGCTGGCGTCGAACCGCGCCATTGTCGATGCCATCGTGCCCGCGCTCGAGAATGCAGGGTTGCCACGCGGCGCCGTTCAGCTTGTTGAGGATGGCAGCCGTGAGACAGCGAGAGGGCTGATGCGCCTCAACGGTGGCATCGACCTGTTGATCCCCCGCGGTGGGCAGCAACTCATCGCCGACATTCGCGAGAACGCCACGGTGCCGTTCGTCATCGACGGTGATGGCAACTGCCATGTGTACGTCGACGGCGCCGCCGACCTCGACATGGCGCAGAACATCGTGCTCAACGCCAAGACGTCGCGGCCTTCAGTCTGCAACGCTGCCGAGAAGCTGCTGGTCGACAGCAGCATCGCCGCCACATTCGTGCCGCGAATCGCCGTCGCGCTGGCCGCTGCCGGCGTCGCTGTTCGAGGTGACGCCGCGGCCATGAAACTGGCAGCGGGGATTGCACCGGCGACCGATGACGACTGGGGACGCGAGTACCTCGATCTCATCATGGCCATTCGTGTCGTTGACGGCGTTGACGGTGCCATCGAGCACATCCGCCGTTACTCGTCAGGGCATACC
>JBEPVH010000219.1:0-4454 GCA_041691115.1 bacterium
GTATAAGAGACAGATCGGGACCTATACCTATAGGACGTCCCTGGGCACCGTCGACGGGCGGGCGATGATCGGGGTCTCGGCGGAGGTCCGCATGGCCACCGGGATGCGTGGCGGCGATTCCTTTGACGTCGAGGTCGTTCTCGACAAGGCACCCCGTGAGGTCGAGGTTCCGGACGATCTGGCCGACGCCATGGACGCCAAACCGGCGGCACGTCGCACCTTTGATGCCATGACCTACAGCAACCGCAAGCGGCTGGTGCTCCAGGTCGAGGGCGCCAAGGCGGCTGAGACGCGGCAGCGGCGGATCACCAAGATCGTGGCCGACCTCATCGCCGGGAAGGCATAGGCCGTCCCGGCCGCCCTACCATTCGCTGGCCGCTTGTGCGGCGCAACGAAGGGGGGAAATCACATGCCGCCACGGAAGCCTGACCTGCTCGACCTGGCTATCGCAGACGCCACCACCAGAACGGGTGTCGCCGCTGCAGATTGGATCCTCACTGCGGACCGCTCGCAGTTGGTATCGGACGGCCCCCATGAGTTGAAGGGCACCGGAATCACCGTCGAACTCAAGCAGACGCGCGTGATCGTGCTGATGTCCGGCACACGCAAGATGGTCTACCACGCTCGCGACGGCGCTCCCAACTTCCAGGCGCACCTGTCGAAGGTGGCTCCGCCCCAGGCTCCCGACCGCGAGCTCTAAAAGCGCTTGAGCGGGATCCCGCGCGGCACCGTCCTGACCACAGGGGCGGGGGGTGGCGGCGGGGGCCCTGCCAGAGTGAACGTCCAGACACGCGGGCGGAAGAGCAGGCACACCTTCACCGGCTGAGGGCCGCCCTGCGATTCAGCCGGAACGATGGGGCCGACGACGGCCTCGGAGAGGTTCGCCAGGTGGCCGCCATCCAGCGCGATGGCGGCAACGGCGTGATGCGCGATCAGGAACGCCGCTGCAGTGTCCAGGGACATGCCGCCGCGCTGTCCGGCGTGCTGCGAGGTCGCCACCGCAATGATGACCCTGCCGTCGGCCAGGACGGCCACCAACTGGCGCTCCACGGCAGCCGCGGGCTTGACACTCCACCAGAATTTGCCGCGATGCCCGGCATCAGCTCGCCCTTGGATCGACGGCTTGCCGTCGAGGACCAGACCTTCGCCTGACACGACGGTGCGGCAGGCGGCGGCAGTTGCCGTTGCGGTAATGGAGACCGGGGTCCGGCCCTTCGCCGGTCTATCACCAATGCAAAACGACGTGGTGTTGGGATTGCCCTTGGCGATGACCTGGTGGTCGATCACGACAAGGCCGAGCGGCGTGATGTAGTCAGTGAGGTTGGCGCCCATGCCCCCGGCAGCATGGGTCTTGTTCACCATGGCGGACACTTGGTCGGTACAGCGACTGCCAACGCCGTCATCGACGCACCCCGCGCCCGATGCCGCGGCAGCGAAGAGGTCGATGGTCGCGGGGTCGATGACCGCGTAGGTGATCATGTTGCCGCCGGGCAGTGGTTCCCGAACGAATGCGGGGTAGTTGGTGTCGCCCGTCACCGGGTTGGCGTAGGGGACAGCCGCACGCGACGCGGCCGCCGCACGCGGCGTCGACGCGCCGACCAGGCATGCGGCAACGCCAAACGCACACAGAGAACGCGCAATCACTCCCACTGACACAACGCTAGGGACGTCCGCGATTCTCGTAATGTTCCAACCGAGACGGTCGGGCAACAGACCTGTGGCCTCGCTATCCTGCAGCCCATGACGCACGCCGCCCATCCCGGACCGACCCTTGTTCCCTGGTCCTGGTACAGCGACGACGCCATCCTCACCACCGAGCGCCAGACTCTCTTTGCCGACGCATGGCACTACGTCGGACACAGAGACGAGGTCGCCGCACCCGGCGCGGTGCTCCCGGTGTCCGCCGGCGCCATTCCCGCCGTGGTGGTGCACGGCAAGGACGGTGTACTGCGCGCGTTCCTCAACGTCTGCCGTCACCGCGGCGCAGAACTGGTGAGGGAGTGTGGCGAACGCCATACGCTCCAGTGCCCCTACCACGCCTGGACGTACGAACTGGACGGTTCGCTACGCAGCGCCCCACGGTCCCAGCGAGCGGAGGGATTCCCGGCGGAGGAACTCGGGCTGGTCCCTCTGGGGTTGGAGACCTGGGGGCCGTTCCTGTTCATCCACGGAGGTGACACGCCATCGCCGCTGGCATCGGCACTCGGCGATATTCCCGACGTCGTCGCCGCAGCAGGGATCGACATCGACACCCTTGTCCATCGCCACCGCGAGACCTGGGAGGTGGCCGCCAATTGGAAGATCGTGTGCGAGAACTTCCTGGAGTGCTACCACTGCCAGGTCGTCCACCACGACTTCTCGGCGACCTTCGACGTCCACCCGGACCGCTACACGTGGACGATGCGCGACGGCTCCTCCACGCAGTACGCCGGCCTGCGACAGGGTGGGACGCCTGCCTACGCGACGGCAGGACCGGTGACGCAGGGTCAGTTCCATCACATCTTCCCTGCCCTCACCATCAATATCGCGCCGGGTCCACCCAACCTGTCGCTCGGCCCCGCGCACCCACTGTCGCCGTCGCGTACCGCGCGCCTCCTCGACTACTTCACTGCACCGGACGTCAGTGACGAGTGGCTGGCGGGATTCCGCGCCTTCGACGACAGCGTCGGTGCCGAGGACCGGGCGCTCGTCGAGTCCGTGCAGCAGGGCATGGCAACGGGCCGCCTCGACGGCGGCTTCATCATGGACGGCGAACAACTGGTGCGTCATTTTCAAGAGTACGTAGTCGCCGGAGTGACGGACTGGGCGACTAGACTCGCGCCGCGACCGAGCACTACCTGAGGACACATCCATGATCACCGGCTGCCACACCATCCTCTATTCCACCGACGCCACGGCCACCCGCGCTTTCCTGCGTGACGTTCTCGGTTTCGATTCCGTGGATGCCGGCGGCGGCTGGCTGATCTTTGCGTTGCCGCCCGGTGAGGCGGGCGTGCATCCCGGCGAGAAGCCCGGACATGAGCTGTACTTCCTCTGCGACGACGTCGACGCGACGGTGGCCGAACTGGCTGCCAAGGGCGTGGAATTCGACGGCGGCATCGAGGAGGCGCGGTTCGGCCGCGTGACGCATCTGCAGGTTCCTGGTGCCGGCCGGATCGGGCTGTATCAGCCCTCGCATCCCACCGCGATCGGTCTTGGTGGGGCGGCAGCCTCGCTGGCCGCGGACGGCACGGCGGTATAGTCACCGCCCGACAGAGAGGGGGATCACGATGCGCGACCTCGAGCCGAAGGACTGGCGCAACGTCGGCGATATCGTCGAGTTGCACAAGAGCCATCCCGAAAGAGATGACGCCGTCTACCGCCACTACCTGGCTGCCGCCTATCGCGGCGAGATTGCCTGGGAGAAGGACAAGGCGGGCGTGCCCACCGGCCACGGAAAGATCGCCAGGCTCAAGGGCCGCAACCTCTCCAACCTGCTCGAGGCGATGGCTCGCGAAGCAGTGACCAACCAGGAACTACGCGCCACCTTCAACGCCATGGACCATGCCTGGGCCAACGGACGGCCCGGCGACACCGGTCGCGGTGGCGACATCCTTCTGGAGCGCGGCGCCGGCACCCTGGCACAGCCACCTCTCCCCGCCAACTGGGAAGACGCCTGCGTCGGTGCCATCGGCAGTTCGGGCGGCAAGTCCGGCGGCTTCTGGGCCTTGCACATGATCAACGCGCACCGCCGTCGCGGCATGCAGCCGCCTGATGCCGGTCACGGCCTCGGCTGACGTTCGGCATATGGCTCTGTCGCGCCGTACCGCGTGGTTCCTCTTGGCATTCTCAGCATGGAATGCCTACGTCTGGGGCACGTTCGTGTGGAACGTCTACCCGCAACACGGCTTCGACGGCTTCTTCCTGATCCACCTCGCCGTCGGCGGCTTCACTGTCATCCTGGGCAGCATCGTTGGTGCCATCGGATGGAGCGCTCTACGAGCCCGCAAAAGGGCAAGCGACGGCGTGTAGGATCGCCGCCATGAGTGATTCCACCAAACCCGCTGTTTCGATCCCCGACGGACCCCCGCCCACCGACCTCGGCATCGAGGACCTGCAGGAAGGCACCGGCGCCGTCGCCACCGCAGGCAAGTCCGTCAACGTCCATTACGTCGGCGTCGCCTGGTCGACCAAGAGCGAATTCGATTCGTCGTGGTCGCGCAACTCGCCCTTCTCGTTCGACCTCGGCCGCGGTATGGTCATCAAGGGCTGGGACACCGGCGTTGACGGCATGAAGGTCGGCGGCCGCCGCCGTCTAACCATTCCTCCGGCCCTCGGCTACGGCGAGCGCGGTGCCGGTGGCGCCATCGGACCCAACGAAACCCTCGTGTTCGTGGTCGACCTGCTCGACGTCAACTAGGTCTTTGTCCGCGGAATTGTCCGCGGGGTGTCCGTGCCACGCTGCGACCGTGCGC
>JBEPVH010000220.1:0-4437 GCA_041691115.1 bacterium
GGTGACATGGCTGCTGTGCCGCGAAAGTTTCGGCGGCTCGCTCTTGCCAAGCCATTCGATTTCACGGTAGCCGGCGACATCGACGGCCACGGTTCGGCACTCTCCCTTGTCTTCAGCAACACACCGACAACGGGGGCACGCCTTGCGGTGGGAACGACAACGCCCGAAGAGCCGGTCCTCGAGCTCTCGGTGAAAGTCGGAGCCTCACGGCGCGACCTCATCGGGCGCCTCCTCGGATCGGTGTTGTTCGACAAGCATGCCGACGGCGATGCCATGGCCTTCCGCTTCCGCAGCATCACCGTGACGACATCGCGTGCGATGGCTGTCTACGCCGACAACAGGCGCGCCGGCACCACGCCGTGCACGATTCGTGCCGCCACGGCGGCGCTGCATGTACTGGCACCTCGATGAACACAGACGCCGCCACACCCGCCGTCCGTGCCGTCAAGCGTGGCGTCATCAATCCACGCGTTCAGATCGCGATGCGCTTCGGCTACGTGGTCCGTGGCGTGCTCTACGCGGTCGTGGGATTTCTTGCCCTGCAGCTCGCCCTCGGATTTCATCTGACGACATCCGATCAGCGCGGCACGCTGTTTCTGTTGACGTCCGGGCCGCTCCGCCCGCTGATCCTGTTGCTCATCGTGGCCGGTCTGGGCAGCTACGCCCTGTGGGGATTCGTACGCGCAATTTTCGATCCTCTGCGCCGCGGCGATGATGCCATGGGCATCGTTGCCCGTCTGGGATTCGCCTGGAGCGGATTCAACTACGCGTGCCTCACCGTCGTCGGTGTGCTCTTCCTCACGGGAACGGTGTCGGGTGATGGACGCGGCACCCTGCGGACAACTCTTGGAATCGTCAGCAGCTGGCCGGCCGGTAACTTCCTCGTGGCGGGCGCCGGTGTCATCGCCATCGCCACAGGCCTGGGTCAGTTCGGCGATGCGCTGATGGCATCCTTCAAGAAGGACCTCAAGCGCAATCGGATGTCACGACAACAGCGCCTCACCGTCGACAACCTCGGACGCGCGGGAATGGTGGCACGAGGTATCACGTTCACCATGCTGGGCTGGTTCATTCTGCTGGCGGGTATTCACAACGATGTGTCGACGGCGAAGAGCATGGCCGATGTCTTCGAGTCGCTGGCCGCCAGTACCAACGGAAGGATCGTGCTGGGCATCACGGGTCTTGGATTCGTCGCCCTGGCATTGCACTCATGTGCCTGCGCCCGCTGGGTGCGCATGCCGCGGACGGCTCAGTGACCGCGTCGGAAAGCAGGCCGGCGCAGAACGGGCGTCGGCAGCAGGCGTTCCGGCAGCCAGAGGATGAAGCACGACCACGCAATCGCCAAAAGAAAACCGCCTATCACGTCCGACGGCCAGTGGACTCCCGCCCAAACCCGTCCCAGACACGCGGCGAACACGACGACACCCGCTGCCGTCCAGATAACCGCTCGTCCGACCTTGCCGCGCCGTGGCGCCAGTGCCACAGCCAGCATGAGAGCTGTCCATGTGTAGAACACCGCGTGGCCAGAGGGGAACGAGAATCCCTCCGCGGGATTGAGAATCGTCACCAGGTCCGCGGTGGGGCGGTGGCGCGCCACCGATATCTTGAGTATCCGATCGATCACCGAACCACCGGAACCCAGGAGCATCAGCCAGCCGGCCCGCCTTTCGTATGCGAAGAGCACGCCGATGATCACGACGCCCATCACAAATTGGAAGCCGCCGGACGTCCAGTTGGTGAGCTGCATCAGTGGTTCGAGAGGTCCCCACGACGTCGACTGCACGGCGTGCGCCAACGGCAGATCGAAAGACGGCAGTGGAGCTGCGCTGACCACGAGGGCGAAATCGGCGGCGAACGCCAATGCGGCGACGACCATGGCGCGTCCCAGCCAGCGTCGCGCGGCGTCGTGCGGCGTCCCCGCAATAACTTCGGCTACCGCCTCGGTGGCGGTCGCGACGGGAGGTTCCACAGCCATCCATCGAGGATAGACAACGGGGCCCCTGCATGCAGCTGACACTGCGTCCCTGGCATCGCGGACGCCTGATGGGCGCTGCCGGAATGGGCATGCTGTTCGTTCTGCTCACCGTCGTCGTGGCGGGCCATCCCGGCGCGCTTGCCGGCGACCGCAGCGTCGCAGGCTGGATCCAGCAGTGCTCCTGCTCGGTTTTTGATCCCTTCATCAACCTGGTTGCGGCACTGGGGGGGCCTGCCGAGGTCGCAGCGGCCTTCGTCGTCGTCGCTGCCGTTGCGTTGCTCTGGCGCCGCGCCCTGCCCTTCGCCGTCTTCAGCCTTGGCGCGTCGCTGGCCTACAACGCCGTCGTGTTCGTCGTACGGCGGCCGAGGCCGGAGGGTTTGCCGCATGCCACTCCATCGTTGGGTGCCTTCTCCTATCCGTCGGGACATGTGGTCTTCGTGATGTGGCTGGCGGCCCTGGTCCTGCTGTTGGTCGCATCACGGGTTGGTGTGCGCGCCGCCTGGCTGGCCGCGATTCCCGCAGCGGTTGTCGTCGTCGCGGCGGGCTTGGCACGGGTCTACGTATCCGCACATTGGCCGTCCGACGTCCTGGGCGGCCTCCTTCTCGGCTCGGCGTGGCTGTTGCTGACATGGGCAGCCGAGGGACTCACCCGTCCGGTCATGCGTTCGGGTTAACTGTCCGCCCAACCGTCCGTCGGATGTCCGTTGCGCGGAAGTGAATGCGGCTGACACTGATCGCCTGTCCGCGATGAGGCTTCGCGCCTGGGGAGGGGATGATGGATCTGCCTGTCAGCACGTGGGTCCCACCGATTCGCGCCGTCGCGCGCAATTTCCACCCGGTGCTGGATGTTGGCGACTCGGTGCTCGTCGTAGTTCCTGTGGAATCGGCGCTGATTCATGCAGTGGGCCTGACCATCCTCGACGGCGTGCGCGGAGCCGCCCATCAGACGTCGCGGTTCGCAGTACCAGCCGCAGCACTCGCAGCCACGGCGGCCGCGTTGGTCCTAGCACTTCCGGCGCTGGGGCGTTCCGACGTGGACCGTCCAGTGATGGGGAAACCGTTGGCCCTTGAAAGCGCTCCTGCACCTGCACCCATCGTCAAGCACAGGTCGGCCGATCATCAGGTACGCCATCACACACATCGGCGGCGGGGGCCGGTGGCACGGCCCGCAGCACCGGTGGTGCCAACAGCGCTGCCGCGCCCTGCTGTGCACCATCAACCGCAGCATCACACTCATACGGTCACTCACAACGACAAGACAGCTCACATCACTCTGCCTGTGCGTCGCCCACATCACTCCGCCGTGATACCGCCCAACGACAACGCGACGGCACCGGCCCGCCCGTCTGCACCCGCCGTGATGGCGCCGGCACCGCCGCCGGCGGATGTTCTCTGGTCACATCCCGGCATGTACGTTGCCTGGGGGCTCGCCAATGGCCAGTTCAACGCCGAGCAGCTGGCCGCTCATCTCGAGGCCATGCACTACCGCTGGGTGACGCTCGAAGTGACTCCCGACAACCTGGCGTATGCAGCTGATCTGGCAGCGGCTGCAGCGCGCCACAACCTGCGCTACGGCATCTGGGAAGTACCGGGTGATGCAGCCTCTGCTGTGCAGCACGTGCACGACTACGGCGCCTCGTTCTACATAGCCAATATTGAAGGACCGTTTGATGCCGCTACATTTGTTCCGGCGTTTCGTGCGGCACTGCCCGACGTCGACGCTGCCGTGGTGACCAACTTCGGTGGCATCGACGGTCCTGCCGACGCGGCCCCCTGGATCCAGGGTGGCTTTGCGGCGCAGCCCGAGGCCTACCAGAATGACAATCCCAATGCGACGCCGTCGCGGGTTGCCTTCGCGGCGCAGCAGCGCGGCTGGGCTCACTCCTATCCCGTGCTGGGCACCTACCACGGCTACGACGCCGCGCAATACGTGCCCGACCTGGCCAACTTCGGTGAGGGCTTCTCGGTGTATCTGGCCGAAGGGATCAGCGATGCCGACGAGGCGGCTCTCGAGCCCGTCATCCTCGCCGCCGAAGCTGCCGGCCCGACGCCGCACCTGCCGCGTGATCGCGACTGACGTTTGTCCGCCTGGTGTCCGGGAACGTGGCGCAGACTGAGTTCATGCAGACCCGCGGCGGGGGGTCAGAAACGGAAGCACCCGATGCTTCTGCGCCTCCGCGTCGCGCGCATTCGCCTCATCTCAGGCGTGCTGGTGCCCTCTGCGCCGTCGCCGGTGCTGCCGCTGCGCTGACTCTCGGTGGCGGCAGAAGTACGACGCCCCGGCACGTCACCGATCGGATGCCGGCACCGCATATCTCACGCACCGCGCCGCACACGTCACGGCGCACGTCGCAGACCGCTCTGATCGCCAAGCATCGCGAACGACCTGCGCACCACCACCGCAATGCTCGTGCCGAGCAGCCGCATCACGACATCCGCATCATCAGCCACCACCATCTGGA
>JBEPVH010000221.1:0-4390 GCA_041691115.1 bacterium
GCTCGTGCTCCATGGCACTTCATTGAGCACCGTTCCCAATGGTCGCGTCAGGCCGAGCGCTATCCATCCGCCATCGTCAGCGGGGATCAAGGTCGCTTGACGTGTGTTGAGGCCATCGAAGCAGGCGGCAATATGAGTAGCCGGCAGGGTTGGTGCGTCGGTGCCAACGATGACTACCCGGTGAGCCCCAGCCTGGAATGCCGAGTCAAAGGCGCTCGCAATCCGCTCTCCAAATGTGGCGTCGGGCTGTGGAGCAAACGTTGCCGACGGAACCAACTCTGCAAGTCCGTTGGTGGGCTCGGTGAGGGCAACAACGAGCGACGTCTCGCTCGGCAACAACCACGTGACCACATCAGTCGTGAATGCCGCCAGGAGATCGTCGACAGCCGTGGCCCCCAGAACCGCACGCAGCCTGGTCTTGCCAATGTCGGGGCGTGGCGTGCGCCCGAATATCACGAGTGTATTCATCGCCACCGCTCCACGAAAAGCATACGAATGATGTCCCACGCAGCCGCCACCGAGCCGCGTAGTGACCCGCCGATCTTTGATTGTCCCCCGATGCGGGCGTGGTATCCAACCTCAATTTCCACAATGTGTGCTCCGCGTCGAGCGGCACGTGCAATCAGTTGTGCCGGCCAGCCAAATCGCGATCCGGGAAGGTCGAGCGCTTCAAGAGTGGTCGTACGCACCGCACGATATGGGCCCAATTCACGGAGCCGGACGCCGTAGAGCACGCGTATCAACCAAGCGATAACGCGATTACCAACCCGTTGGTGCCACGGCATCGTCTTCTTGTCAAGGCGGCGCGCGCCGCAAACGACATCTGCGGTGCCTTGAATGATCGGTGAGACCAGCATCGGGATGTCCTCTGGCGCCATGCTGCCATCCCCATCCATGAAGACAACAATGTCGCTGTCGGGAATCGCATCGCAGCCGGATCGACAGGCCCAGCCGTACCCTCGGCGGGGCTGGCTCACGACGACGGCCCCACTTTCGGTGGCCCTACCGGCGGTGGCGTCACTGCTGCCGTTGTCTACGACGATGATCGTCTGGCACACATCACGGGGGACCCTCGCCACCACCTGCGCGATGCTCTGCTCTTCGTCCAGTGCAGGAATAACCACCGCAATGCGGAGTGCGGTACTCATTGACAGCTCAGTGTCCAAGTGGCTGCGGTCGGCCCGGGCCACACCGACAGACCCGCGTCTCCGCGACGGCTGTAACAAGGCGCAGGACAGCATCGCGAAGGCGGCCGATGTTGGTGGCAAACACAGCCATGACATCTTCCTGCGTAACGGGGACAACGTCCGGATTCCCAGGCAGCCCCGCGTCATAGTCGGTCACCAAACCCAAGGCTACGTAGCACATACCCAGTTCGCGCGCGAGGACGACCTCCGGGTACTGGGTCATGTTGATGATGTCAGCACCGCTCTGCGCGTGGAGCCGGGATTCGGCAAGAGTGGCGAAGCGCGGCCCGTCAATCACCACTATTGTTCCACCGGAATGCGCGGTAATCCCCGCAGCGGCGCACGCGTCCACAGCGACCGCCCTTAGTTGTTCGCAATACGGTGCGGGCGCGCTCAGGTGTGCCACCTCAGGCCCGTCAAAAAATGTGTCGTTGCGCTGACCCTTTGTGCGGTCGATGAATTGATCGCATATGACCACGTGGCCAGGAGCCATGTCCAACCTCAGGCTTCCGACCGCGCAGGGGGCAACTATGCGAGTAACGCCGAGCGACTCCAGGGCCCAGAGGTTCGCGCGGTAATTGATTCGGTGTGGCGGAAGAGTGTGATCTCGTCCATGCCGAGGCAGGAATGCGACTTGACGACCATTGACAGCACCGAGCGCAATCAAGGAACTCGGTTCGCCGTATGGGGTCGTCACTGCAATCATTTCTGGAACAGCGTCACGGAATAGATCGTAAAATCCGCTCCCGCCGATCACGCCCACATCTGCTCTCGCCATCACGGTTGAATGGTGGCAGCCAGCGCGGTCACTGGGGGTCCGAGTTGACGCGGCAGGATGAGGCCGTACGAAGGCGGAGAACCAGCGTGATGGCGAGAAGCGCGACTGACACCATCGCAATCAATCCTCGCTCGGGGACCAGGAACGCAAGCACACCGCCGGTGCCAAGCAGCGGAATGGCGAGGGGACTGCAGACCGGACACGCCATGACGAGAGCGGCGGTGGCTCCTCCAACGCCCGTACCGGCCGCGCCGCCAACGTTTGAAGACGTGCGGACCCTCTGTCCGACAAACGTCCCGGCTATGAGGCCGATCAGGACAGACGAGGCAACCAGCGTCATGTAGTTCCACCACTCCACAGGATAGGTTCGGTCGGCGGAGGTCCCAGGTAGCGTCTGGCCAATCGCCCCGATCACGATAAACGCCAGGACGAAAACACCGACCGTCATCCGCCATTGGGGTCGCGACCAGAGTCGAATCTGTGTGAGTGGTGTCATCTAAGCGTCAGTTCCACGAGACGACACCCCGTTCATGCCATCTGTGAGGCACGTGTATTCGCCATATGGGCGAGATCGCGAGAGGACGTAGCGCCCGGAATTATGACCATGTGTCCAGTCGGGTGCAACGCGTGGCGCTGTGGGGACGTCTTCCTGCGGTTGAGCATCGCCTCGTCGATGAGACCAATCGCGGCCAGGGCGGTCGATTCCGGCGGTGGTCCGGCGCGCTGCTCAAAACCTCCCGGTAGAAGCCACGTGAACCCCTGCATAGACGGCCGCGGTTCGGGCCGTAGGCGTTCAAGTCCACCCTCCCGGCACGACAGGTTCCCTAGAAGGTCGCGGGTACTGTGAGGGTGACGAGGACTGGGCGGTGGTCGCTGTGCGTACTCGCCAGTGATTGGGCGGAGTCGGAATTGAGGTTCGCGGGAATCATGAATCCGTCAATCGAGCCCTGGGGGGCGCGGACGACGAGGCGGCCGCTGCACCGGGCGACGATGTTGTTGGGGTCACTGAGGACGACCTTGTTCCAGTCCGCACCCATGACCAAGCGGTCGGGGTGGTCGCGGGACAGTTGCACGACGTTGTCGGACATACGGTCGTAAGAGCTGCCGATGCCCGTTTGGCACCGTGCGGGCGGCATATGGAGCGCCGCAACAACGAGACGGCCCCCGTTGTTCAGATTCAGCGTGGCAACGGCCATCCAGCGCGTCTCGATCCCGCCGCCCGGGCAACTCGAACTGTTAACGCCGAGCACAAGATGAAAGTCATCGACACTCGTGACCTGGGAACGCCGAACCAAGATGGCGCTGCCCGCGCGATCCGACGATGAGGTGTCCTGTTTCACATTCCAGATCGAAGTGTCAACGAGATTGCGCAGGACGACATTCTTGGCTTCCTGGATGAGAATGACGTCGGCCCTGCCGGCGAATTGCGCGATGTCGGAACGAACCGTTGCGGGGCTGAGGACAAAATCCACGTTCGCGGTGATGACGCGAACTTCCTGTTTTGAAGGGGTGGCGGCCGCCGGCGCCAGGGCCACGGCCAGTGACCCCGAAGCGAACGCAACAGTTGCGGCCACAGCGACGGCGGCGCGACTGAGCAATGCGACCCGACGAGAAGTCATGTGAACCTCGTTTTCGAAGCGGGAACCCGCGTAGATTCCCGCCGGCGAAAGGACACCGGGCGGACAGTAGGCCGCTCAGTGCTCGAATGCGAACCAGTGCACCGCCCAGTTCAAAGCGCCGCCAACCTTCTCGCTAGCAGCGCCAGGTGTCCCGTCCCGAGCACCTCAGCCGAGTTCGGCTTCCAGCGCTCGATGGTCACTGACGGGCATCCGCACAACACGCGTGCTACGAAGGGCGAGGCCCGCGATAGCCATGTGATCAATTCGGGCGGAGGGGTTCGACGCCGGGAAGGTTGGCCCGCCCGGCACAAGCGTCAGGCCAGCCGCCGACAGCAACGGCCGGGCTGTTTCGGGACGCATGTTGAGGTCGCCGAGAAGCAGTCTCGGCGCTGGCCACAGGAGGAGTTCCTCGAGCAACTCCTCGAGTTGTGCCAATTGGGTGGGGCGATCCATCTCAAGGTGGGTCGTCGCCACCGACAGCTCTTCGCCGGACCCCAGCCGTACTGACGCGAGGACCGCCGTACGCCGCATCTTGCTGGTGGTGCGGAAGTCGAACTGGTCGGATTTCAGGATCTGGCCGCGGACCAAGAGAACATTTCCCGCCGTTCCGGGCGGAATAGTCTCGGTCTTGGCGTAGACCGATGCGGTGGCAGCGGCGGCGCGGGCGGCGACGTCCACCTGATCGACAAACCATGAGCGGACCATGAATTGGTCCACCTCCTGGAGTGCGAGAAGATCAGAGTCGAGTGAGCGGACCCCCGCCGCCAGCAGCTCGAACAGGAGGTTCGAGACCAGGTTGGCCGACT
>JBEPVH010000222.1:0-4387 GCA_041691115.1 bacterium
CGGTCCAGTTCGAGGCTGCCAAGTTCACAGCGATCATGGGTCCCTCAGGGTCGGGCAAGTCAACACTGCTCCACTGCGCCGCCGGCCTCGACAGAGTGACGTCAGGCCAGGTCTTCGTCGGCGACACTGAACTCGGGGCACTCGACGACAAGGCATTGACGATGCTGCGCCGTGAGCGGCTGGGATTCATCTTCCAGAGTTTCAACCTGGTGCCGACGCTCAACGCGCTGGACAACATCACCTTGCCACTCGCGATCGCCGGCCGCGACCCCGACCAGGCATTTCTCGATGAAGTGGTCAACTCCATTGGCCTTAGAGATCGCCTGACGCACCGCCCTTCGGCCCTGTCGGGTGGTCAGCAGCAGCGCGTCGCCGCGGCCCGCGCCCTGGTGTCTAAGCCGTCGATTGTCTTTGCTGATGAGCCGACGGGCAATCTCGATTCAAAATCGGGCGCCGAACTTCTTGGCTTCCTTCGCGGTGCAGTCGAGCGTTTCAAGCAGACCATCGTCATGGTGACCCACGATCCGTCTGCTGCAGCTCGCGCTGACAGGGTTGTGTTCATCGCGGACGGCAAAGTCGTCGACGAGATGACCGACCCGACGGCGGATCGGATCTTCGACACCATGAAGCGTCTGGGCGACTGAGCGGGTGATCAAGGTTGGCCTGCGCGGCCTGCTGGCGCACAAGCTAAGGCTGACGCTGACCGCCATTGCGATCATCCTCGGGGTCTCGTTCATTGCGTCGACGTTCGTGGTGACGGACACGATCAAGTCGGTGTTCGGAAACATTTTCACCGACGCCACCAAAGGCGTGGCAGTCATTGTCCAGGGTCCTGCGCCGGTAGGCGGGGAGGCATTTAGCCGATTCAACCGCGACGGTGTACCCGTAGATCTCGTCAAGACCATCGAGTCCGTCGATGGTGTGGCGTCTGCCTACGGAAGCGTGCGTGAGCAGGATGCGACGTTGCTCGACGACAACGGTGAGCCGATCGGCGGCAACGGACCTCCTTCTGTCGGGTCCAATTGGGTGGACAACACTGCCTTTCCGTATCACCTCACTGAGGGCACTGCACCCACGCATGACACAGACGTGGTCGTCGACTCCGACACGTCGTCGAAATTCAACATCCACGCGGGCAAGCACATCGGAATTGTGTTCAACGGCGGAATTCGCCAGGACTTTACGGTCACCGGAGTCGCGAAGTTCGGTAGTACACCAAGCTCAGGTTTGGGCCAGACAGCCCTGTTTACGACCAAGACTGCGCTTCAGTTCGCGGCCAAGGACCGGAAGTTCACCAACATCAATGTTGTCGCCAAGGACGGCGTCGACGCGACCGACCTGCGCACGCGCGTCGCCAAGGTCCTTCCCGATGGTGCGGTGGCCTCAACAGGAGCAGAGTTCGCCAGCGATGCAACCGACCAAGTACAGGGCATCATCAGCAATTTCGTGGGCACTCCACTCTTTGCCTTTGGTCTGATCTCGCTCTTCGTCGGCTCATTCTTGATCGTCAATACATTGACCATCTTGATCACTCAGCGGACCAGGGAACTCGCCCTGTTGCGTGCGCTCGGGGCTACGCGGCGCCAGGTAATGGCATCGGTGATCGTTGAAGCCTTCGCGCTCGGACTGGTGGCGTCCGCCGCCGGGTCAGTGGTGGGTGTCGGGCTAGCGATCCTCCTGACCAAGCTTCTCGACGCGATCGGATTCGCTCTGCCTACGGGCGACCTGACCCTCAAGCCGGCGACTTTTCTTATCTCTATCGGCCTGGGGACCGCGGTGACCGTCGCGGCCTCCGTCGTTCCCGCGCGTCGCGCGACACGCATCGCGCCCGTTGCCGCCCTCCGCGAGGCGGTTCCCGAGGCTGCCGATATTTCGAAGCGACGCATCATCGCCGGGTTGGTCGTAGGCGTTCTCGGCATGGCGCAACTGGGTGTTGCACTTTTTGGCAATACCAGCCAGACGCTTCTGCTCTTGGGGAGCGGCGCCTTGGTTATGTTCGTCGGCCTCGCCATCCTGGTGCCCGTGATCGTGGGGCCCGTGATTGGTGGTGTCGGCAAGCCTCTGCCGCGCCTGCGCGGCGTACCGGGCCGGTTGGCCAGAGAGAATGCGGTGCGGTCGCCGCGGCGCACGGCATCGACAGCCGCCGCGCTCATGATCGGGGTCGCCCTTGTCTCAACAGTGGCGGTGATGACAGCGTCGTTGAAGGCGTCGGGTACTGCGGCTGTGTCGGACTCGATACTTGCCGAGTTACTGGTTAATTCGAAGAACCAGGGTGGCGGTGATCAGGGATTCACTCCGGCGGTTGCAGACTCCCTGGCGCATGACAAGCGGTTCGCCGACGTCACCGAGATTCGATTCGGCGCTGCGACGATCGATAAGGCGTCCGATTTCATTGTCGGCGTTGATGCGCGCGCCGTCGGGTCCACGATCAGGGTGACGACGACCAGTGGTGACGCCCGTTCCATTGATCAGCCCAACACAGTCCTTGTCGATGATGTCTCGGCGAAGAGTCACGGCTGGACCATCGGCAGCCGCGTAGCTGTGCAGTTCGCATATCAGAAGACGGTGACTGATCTCATCGTTGGCGCGATCTACAAGAAGAACGCGCTTCTCAGCGGGTGCGTCATATCACTCACAACGTTTGAGGCGGGCGGTTACCCCAAGCAGTCGGACTCGATTCTGTTGCTGAACCCCGGGCCCGGCGTCGATTCCGCATCCGCGCGGTCGTCGTTGGGTGATTTGCTCAAGCAATACCCGACCTTGAAGGCTCAGACCCGTCAGGAGTACACCGACGAGTTCAGCAAGCAGTTGGATCAATTGGCGGGGATCTTTACTGTCCTTCTCGTGATGTCACTGCTGATCGCGCTGCTGGGCGTCATCAACACGCTCATCCTGTCCGTCGTCGAACGTACGCGCGAGCTCGGGCTGTTGCGGGCACTTGGCCTAACGCGTCGTCAGGTGCGTGTCATGGTGCGCTGGGAGTCCGTGCTCATCGCGTTCCTCGGCGCGGCCCTCGGCCTCCTGATCGGCGTGGGCTTGGCAGCGGCATTTGTGAGGGCTCTTGCCGACGCGGGATTCGGGACCTTGAGCATTCCTATCGTGCAGCTCATCGGCTTTGCCGTCATCACGATCTTCTTCGGAGTTGTGGCTGCTTACTTCCCCGCACGGCGAGCATCACGGCTCAATGTCATCGAAGCCATAGCGTCGGAGTAGTCAGGCGAGATCGGGTTCCGGCGTTTCCTGGATCTGCTCGGCCATGGCGCGGCTGGCGTCCCACAGAGCGCGCCCGAGATTCTCCGGAGCCGAAGCGAGCAGCAGTGCGAGCTCGGCCGCATGCCTCTGTGCGGCGATACCGGCGACGGCGAGTTCGTGCGCCATGGTCGCCGGAGCAGCTGCCAGCTGCGCAGCAGATGCGAGTGCTGCGGACAACTGCCGAGGAGAGCGGACCAGGCGGTCTGCTTCGAGATCGGTGTGCAGGATTGCGGCACGGGCGGCGTCGGCGAGTTCTGCCGCAAATGTTGCCGGTGCTCCACTGACGCCACGCATGTGGATTCCCGGCATAGACGAAAGAGTCACCAAGTCGACCACCGGCATGTCGTCGGGGAGAGGCGAATCCACCGATGGCGCGTGCACCGGCAGGATCAACTCCGGGTCAAACAGATGGAGTTCGATTTCGACGACGTCCATCCCTGCGTAGTCGGGTGACGGGGAGTTCTCGACGAGGGCTTCCCACGCGGAATCCGGGGCATCCTCGCCGGCCGGTGAGGAGGGGCCAAAGAACGAATGGCTGGGGCGCCGCGGGCGTGGTCGTACCGGTACGGCGACGGCTTGGGGAACGGGGGGTGGTGGCTCGGGCTCGGGTACCGGTGCCGGACGCGGCGGTGGTGGCACGGCGCGCTGCCGGACCGATACCTCGGTGTAGGTGAAGGTGAGATCACTGGACTCGGCGCCGACTCCGTCCACGGGCGCATCGCCCGGACCGGAGTCGAAAGTCAGTTCGGCGGGGAATTCGAGTTCCTGGCGGGTGGGGTCATAGATCGGATCCAGGAACTGATCAGACACCGCTTCAGCGTATTCCGCGGCCGGGGATGGCCCCATCACGCCCCTGTAGCGAATGACGCGTTGACCTGTCGCTCTTGGATGTCAAATCATTACCGCGGGGATGTCACAAACCTGATAACGCCACTAGCAGGTTTTGTGCTCCCGGTGTGTAATAGCACTCGTCCACTGGGACACTCGCCAGCCCCACATCAGAGGTCGCTCGCCGCATCAGCGTGATTGCGGTGGGCGACCTTTTCTTTTGCCTCCCGGAACGTCCGCTCGATGTCCGTGACAGGTCTTTACCCTGGCCTGCATGGCATCTCTCGAACCCCTGTCTCTTATACAC
>JBEPVH010000223.1:0-4369 GCA_041691115.1 bacterium
CCATTGGACAGCAAAGTCTAAAATAGTAACCCCGGGACGACGCTCAGCGCCGGGCCTCGAGACGAAGCAGCTTGTTGATCTCACGCACGCCGTCGAGGCGCCCGACTGTCTTGGCGACCGAGCCGATGAGTTCGATCTCGGGGACCTCACCGCGGAGGGTCACCCGGCCGCGGCTGACGCGAACGCCGACGCCCTGAACGGGATCGCCGTGGCTGCGGATCACGCCGCGAATCGCCTCAGCAAGGCTCTCGTCGCCGTTCTTCGCCGGTGAGGCCTTGCGCGATGCAGGTTTGGCCTCGCGTCCACCGCCCACCATGGCGCGGACGTGGGCACGCTCTCGGCGGACCATGGTCTTGCCCTTGGCCACGGCGGCCCGGCCCTTCTTCTTGGATCTGGGTGACAGCAGGATCGCGGTGGCGGCTCCGACCGCACCGATGACCGTGGCCCCTCCCCAGGTGACCAGCTTTCTCACCGTAGGCTCCCCCTTCCTGGTCCGGATCCCCGAACCGGCTGATTCCCCCGCCGGATACTTAAATGGCGCGCCCTGAGGGATTCGAACCCCCGACCTCGTGGTCCGTAGCCACGCGCTCTATCCACTGAGCTAAGGGCGCAAGTGCGCCGTTTCCGAAGCGAGCGTCAGTTTAGTGGAATGCGCCAACTGACGTCGGCAGCCCTCACCACACAGGACCCTGTCAGGAGTCGTATCGTCGGCCCCAGCAAGTCTCCCGGGCGGGTCCGCCCGGCCGCCCACGAGGGCGATACCTCTGCTTCGAGGGGGGAAGCAAAATGGCCACAGTTCCTCACGCGCGCACGCCACAGCCGATCATCGACACCGTCGAGGCAGTCCTCGCCGGGCGTATCGGTGGCCTGCCGCCCGCCCGGATCGAGATCCTGGTGGCACAACGTCTTGGCTCGGCACTGCCGACCGACCTCTCGATCACGACAGTGCTCGAGGACCTCGTCGCCGCCGGCCGTGGTGAATGGGTCAGCTCGACTCGTTCCGGTTGGCGTATGCGTCTGTTCGCCGACGGTGAGTCCGCTCCCGAGTTGCCCGCCGGAACGCGCAACTACGAGGCTCTGCAGAACTCGCCGCTCAACGACACGGGTTACGTCAACACGTTCCCCTACCGCCAGATCGATTATCTGCACGACGGCCGCGTCATCATCAGCGCCGTCAGCCTCACCCGCAACGCCGCCGCGATGCAGGGGAAGAACTGGCTGCACGACAACGACATGGTTCGCGAGACGCACATCGAGCGCAATCTCGGTGGCGGACGCTGGGGCGTCGTCGACGCGTACACCACTGTCGGCAAGGACGCGCAGATCCGCCACTTCGACGTCGTCGCGGCACAACTGCGGGCGCAGAAGCAAACGCAGCAGCGCGACAGGGGTGGAGCCGCCGGGCGCGAGATCGCCTAAACAGCGCCGTCATCCCGCCCATGGCTAGAATTCGGGCAAACGCACCAATCAGAGAGAGGGGATACTCGTATGCGTCAGCGCCGCCGCACGCCTCGCGACCCGGACTGGGTCACAACCGTCTTTGTGGCGTCGCTGCTCGCGTGCTCGGCCATGCTCCTCTGGACAACTCCCGTCGCCGCCTCGGCAGGCTTCGGCTCCGGAGGCTTCGCGCCGTCGGGATCGATGGCCGCATTGATGGGTGTCCTCCTGGCTGTCGCGATCAAGCGCAAGGCGCGCTGACAGCCCTCAGATCATGGTGAGGCGGCGACCCGCCTGGTACCGCAGGGTGATTACCGTCCAGGTGATCCTTCTCACGCTGCTGCTCAGCATCGATGGTGTCCTTCTTATGGAGGCGCCGATGGCGTCGGTGGGTGGCGTCGCCTCGCGGTACATCACGGCGGTCGGTACCGGCGATGCCGACGCCGTTGAAGCGCTGGTGGCCCCGCGCGGCGGCACCGACACGATCTTTCTCGGCAAAGATGCACTCGGCGCCATGTTCAAAGCGGCTCCCGTTCAGCCTCGTCGCAACGTCGCCGCGGGACCGGTGACATACGGCGCCGGCACGGCGTCGCTCACTGTGGGCTACGAGGACAGCAACGGCATCCACTCAGAACACGTCGTGCTGAGACGCATCGCCGACAGCCACACGGCAGTGATCTTTCCAACATGGAAGGTGGTGCTCGAATCGGCCAACCTCACCGTGTCGCTGCCCTACGCGGCAACTCCAGTAACCATTGACGGTGTCGACCTTCCCGACACCATGCGCCGTCCAACAGGATTCGACGCGCTCATCCTGCCGGGCACGCACGTGATCGCACTGCCGCCGTCGGGACCGTTCGTGGCAACGAGCCACACCATCACCGTCAAAGCAGGTGACAACGCAGGTCTCGATTTCACGCAGGTGAAGTTATCGCCCGGAGCGCTGGCGTCAGCCAAGGCAATAGTGACAAGCGCCTTTCGCACATGCACCACGACGAGCTCCCTCAGCCTCGACACGTCATGTCCACGCAACGATCCGCAAATCTTTGACGGGCCGGACGATGTCGTCACCTGGACGCTGGCTGCCGATCCCGCTGCCACGATGACACTCATCCCCAGAGCGGCACAGAGTCGTGTCTTCACGTTCGGCGGGCACTACGTCATGCACGCCGCGTTCGCCTTTGAAACGACGGCAGGCCACCGCACCATCGGCGGTGCGTGGCTGGCTGACCTCACCTGGAACGGCGCTGCATTCACGAGTGGCGACACACCGCTGCTGGACGGAAGCAAGATCGTGCAGCTACTTCCGCAGCCCGCCGTAACGAGTCCCGCGGCGCTCCAACTGGTGCGCAACGCGATCCGCGCATGCGCAGCGCTGCGCGTCCTCAACGCCCCCGACTGCCCGTTGCATCTGGAAGGCACCAGCGGCAGCCAGGTGTCATGGAGGGTCGATGGCAACCCCCTCGCTGGTGCGACGGTGAAGCCGGACAGGAACTCAGGTCTCGTCAGTGTCGACGGGGCCCTGTCGGCGACGGTGAGTTACCTCGATGACTTCACAGGGGAGATCACCGTTGTGTCGTTTGATGCTTCCTATGTGGCCACCATCGAAGGCGGCGGAGCAACTGCCCGCGTTGTCAGCGTGGTGCCGCAATGAGCGAGCAGCCCAAGCCTTCCGCGGGAGCTCTGCCCTGGGTGCTGGCCCTGCTGATCGTGATCGCGGCAATCGTTGCGGTCGTCATCATCGCAACGGCCAGGGGCGCGGGCGGAGGCGCCGCCCCATCTCCCTCGGGAGTACCGTCGGGGCCCCAGGGCACGATCGCGTAGCGGATGGCCCGCTCTCGGCGGCCTGCTAAGCTCCCTCGCGCGCGAGCGGCGCCCCGAATTCAGGCTCAGGAGAGACCCCTTGTTCAACCCGAACAGCGAGCAGCACATCGAGGACTGCAACTGCTACCTGACCCCGCATTCGACGAACAACGATCCGCCGATGTCGGAATTGCAGGAGACCGCCACGTCGTACGGCGAGCGGCTCCGCGCCACGACCGAGCGTGTTCGCTTGGCGACCAACTGGGCCGAGGAGTTGTGGCGCAAGGGATTCCGTGGCCGCTGCCTCTGGTACAACGTGCTCGGCATCTACGAGCCGCCGGATTACGAGCAGTCGCAGGTCTACATCTGGAAGGAGATCCGGGAGAACCTCCCCTGACGGGTAGGCTCCCCTGATGACCGTTTCCGGAACCGCAGCCCAGACAGTAAATCGCGACGACCTCGACGCCCTGTTCGAAGTCGCACAGCAGATTCGTATCGACGGCATCCGCTGCAGTACCGCTGCCGGATCAGGCCATCCGACGTCGTCGATGTCGGCCGCCGACATCCTTACTGTGCTGGCAGCGCGTCATCTGCGCTACGACTGGGATCGGCCCGACCTTCCCACCAACGATCACCTGATCTTCTCCAAGGGTCATGCGTCGCCATTGCTGTACGGCCTGTACAAGGCGTGCGGCGCCATCAGCGACGCCGAGCTCATGACCTACCGCACGCTGACGTCGCGGCTGCAGGGTCATCCCACCCCCGAGATCCCCTGGGTCGATGTGGCCACAGGATCGCTGGGCCAGGGTCTGCCCATCGCCGTCGGCGTGGCGCTCGCGGGCAAGATGCTCGACAAGCTGCCGTTCCGCACGTGGGTTCTGTGCGGCGACTCCGAGCTTGCCGAGGGATCCATCTGGGAAGCCCTCGACAAGGCGGGCACCTTCGGTCTCAGCAACCTCACCGTTATCTTTGATGTCAATCGACTGGGCCAGCGCGGTCCCACCGAGTTCCAGTGGAACACCGACGTCTACAAGGCCCGAGTCGAGGCATTCGGCTGCCACGCCATCGTCATCGACGGCCACGATCTCAAGCAGATCGACGCCGCGCTGACCCAGGCGCAGAGCAACAC
>JBEPVH010000224.1:0-4368 GCA_041691115.1 bacterium
AGTGATCAGCCCGTGCGACAACACCCTGTCGGGCAAAGAAAAGAGCGCCTGGACCTATCGGCTAGCCAAAACACGCATCGCGCGCACCCCGAAACTTTGGGGACCGATATCCGGCGCTCTATCGCACCAAGTCTAGCAACACGCCCCGACAAAGTCAGTCGCGGTCCCGCATCAAGAAGAGAGCGCCTGGACTATCGGTTCGCCACGACATGCAGTGCATGCCTCCCGATAAATCGGGACCGATATCCGGCGCTCTGTCGCACCAAGTCTAGCAACACGCCGAGCAAAAGTCAGTGACGTTCCGTGCAAAGAAGAGAGCGCCTGGACCTATCGGCTTGCCATAACACGCAGTACGTGCATCCCCTAACTTTGGGGACCGATATCCGGCGCTCTATCGAACAAAGTTTAGCAACCCGCGACGACAAAGTCAGTCACCTTCTGCATCAAGAAGAGTCGCTTCGACGGGCACGGACACCGGAGGATCACCTCGGTACGCAGCGATGAGTTGGATCTCGCCAACGATGTTGGTGTTGAACGCCTCCAGGTCCTCCGACGGAATCCACAGCTCGACATGCTCGCTGGCACCGACGGTCCTCTTTTCGTACGACGACAGAAAGGCAGCGCGCACATCAAAGCGGGTTACAAACCCTGTCCCACCATTCTTGGTATTCCAGTCGCGTGCGATCTGAGTTGCGTATGCCTCGTTCAGTACGGGATAGAAGATCGGTTGTTCCGAGAGGCGAGGAGGCCAGCGCCGCCATCCGCTGTCGCGCACCAGGGCAAGCTCGACCGCGCCCGTCGGCCTCCAGAGCGTCGTCGTTGCGGTCACAGGCACCACTCGGCAGACCTGGTGTACGGCGCCCCGCCGGCTGGCCCGATCTGGGCGAGTCGCTCACCCCTCGTCATCCCTACCATTCTGGCATCGTACTCGATTATCGTCGCCTTGACGACATGGGGCGTTCCCGTTATTGTCAACGTGACGACAATCTGGAGGCACTGGGATGATGAAGGTATCGCGACGGGAGGCTGTGGGCTACGCCGTCGGCGCCGTCGTATCGGTTGCGCTGGTGGTCGCCGCACTCGGCGGGCAAAGCGAGTTCACCCTCACCGAGGTGCTCGGGTTCATCAGCGGCGCGCTCTGTGTCTGGCTGACGGTCAAGCAGAGCGCATGGAACTTCCCCGTCTCTATCGCCAACAACATCTTCTTCATCATCCTCTTTCTTCAGGCGCGCCTTTTCGCAGACACGTCGCTGCAAGGCGTGTACATCGTGCTGGAGCTGCTGGGTTGGTACTGGTGGCTTCGCGGCGGAACGAATCGTTCCGCCCTGGCAGTACAGCGCACGAGCGCTATGACTGGCATGGTCCTGGCAGCCCTCACACTTGCAGGCACCGCTGGGCTCACGATCTTCCTGGGTTCCGTCAACGACAGCGCCCCTTTCTGGGATGCACTCACGACCGTCCTTAGCCTGGTCGCGCAGTACATGCTGACCCGGAAAATCCTCGAGAACTGGTTCGTGTGGATGGTGGCGGACGTCATCTATGTCGGGCTCTACATCAGCAAAGGTCTCTATCTCACCGCCGTCCTCTATGCACTGTTCTTCGCCATGTGCATTGCCGGAACCGTCGCCTGGCGTGCGGCATACCGCAAGAGCAGTACGCCTGGCCACGCCGTACTGGAGCCGGCAGTTGCCTGAACTAGGACTAATCGTCGGGAAATTTGATCCACCACATCGAGGTCACCACTACCTCATCCGCACCGCGGCATCTCAGGTGGACCAGTTGGTGGTTGTCGTCTGCGACCAAGAACGGGACTCCATCGCCGCTGCGCTGCGCGCCGGCTGGCTTCGGGAGGTTCATCCCGATGTCGACGTCCGCGTTATCTACGATCGCTACCCGGCGGACGACTCAGCGTTGTGGGCACGACTGGCCATTGAATGGCTCGGCCGGGCGCCGGATGTTGTGTTCACGTCTGAGACGTACGGCGACGTCTGGGCGGAGCACCTAGGGTGCCGCCACGTCTGTGTGGACCTGGCCCGCAAGGACGGCAGGTCGGCGACCGCCGTAAGGGCCGACCCCTTTGGACGCTGGGACGACATCGAACCGTGCGTTCGGGCGCACTACGCGCTCCGGGTGGTCGTGGTGGGTGCCGAGTCCACGGGGACGACCACCCTGGCGCAAGACCTCGCTGCGGCATACGGCACCAACTGGGTTCCGGAATACGGTCGCGAGTATTCCGAAACCCGCCCCGGCGGGTTGACCACCCCGTGGGCCACCGACGAGTTCTGCGCCATCGCCGACGAGCAGAATCGGCGCGAGGACCTCGCCGCGCGTGAGGCCAACCGCATCCTCATTTGCGACACCGACTCGTTCGCAACGGGCATTTGGCACGAGCGGTACATGGGAAAACGCTCGTCCGAGGTGGAACAGCGGTCACTTGGCCGTCGGGTCGACCTGCACATATTGACCGGGGATGAGATCCCGTTCGTGCAAGACGGTCTTCGTGACGGAGAGCATCTGCGCGGCTGGATGAATGAACGCTTTCGCGCGGCGCTTGAAGAGCGAGGCGGACACTGGATTGAAGTAGCCGGCTCTCCCGAGGACCGCTTGGCCTCGGCTCAGGCGGCCATCGAGCAACGCATGGCACAACACAGGCCTGCGATCACGCCCCCAAGTCACGCCTAGTTGGCCGGAGTCACCTTTGCCAGCGCGTACTTGAGGCGCTTCTTCTCAACGTCCGTGAGGTGCTTGCCCAGCGTTGTGAGGTCGGACACAACGGTGGCGAAGTCACGCAACCGCCATGCAGCCAGAGCGTCGTCACGCAGACGCTGTTCAGAGCCCGCCTCATCGCGCGGCGGCCGTGCTGCGGCAAGACGCTCAAAGCACGCGGCATCGCGGCGCAGAGCATCGGCACCGTACAGGCGCATGTCGCGTGCGAGAAGCAGAATGCCCCTGCTCACGGTCATGGGGTCCGTGGCGTTCCACTCCTCGTAAGCGGCCGCCACCTTGGGATCAGTCAGAGCCACGATCTCGGGCATGGCATAGGGCACGGTGCCCGGAGCTGCGTTCTGCGGCAGCACACCGAGGTAGATCACCTGGGAAACGGGATCCAGGGTCACCACCACGATGACCGCATCGGACTCGTAGCGGACCGAGCAATCCTCGGCCGACACCATCTTGAACCCGAATCCGGTCACGAGGAAGTTGAAGCCCTCCCGCACGGAGGCGGTGAAGCGGAGATGGTCGGCGGACGTCTGATCGAAGGAATTGATCCGCCCATCCTACCCGCGTCGAGGCAGAATCCCGGCCCTGTCAGTAAAGCGGGAGTCCCGCGTGTCTCTTCTGGCATGGCCGTCCATGGGGAGATCACCGCGATGACGACAGGGGCCGATCGGGAGGCTGAGTTCGACAGGCACCTGGACGCCCAGCGCCGCCGTCTCTATGGCATCGCCTACTCCATCCTCCGGGACCACGGGGAGGCCGAGGAGGCACTCCAGGAGGCGCTGTTCCGGGCCTGGCGGAAGTGGGACACCGTCCTCTCCGAGGAGGCCCGGGTCACCTGGCTGGTCCGTATCTGCGTCAACCACTGCATCAACCGCCGCCGCTTCCTGCTGCGCCGGACCAGCCGACCGACGAATCCGGGCGATGCCGCTCCGGAGGACCCGCGGTTCGCCGGCCGCCTCGCCGACCTCGACAGGGTCTGGATGCGCCTCTCCCCTCGACAGCGCGCCGCCCTGTTGCTGCACTTCCACCACGGGTACTCCATCGACGACTGCGCCGAGCTCATGGGCTGCGGTGCCGGTTCGGTGCGTACCCACTTAGCCCGCGGCATTGCCGCCCTCAAGAAGGAGATGGGCGATGACTGACGAACTCGATCCCAAGACCAAGTCTGACCTCGGCGACTACCTCACTCAGACGTCGTCCGCAGAACTCCCCTCAGGTGTGCGCGATATGCGTGCCGCCAACCTGCGTGGCGGCGGTGCACGACGCTGGCTCGTGGGCTTCACCGTTGTTGCCATCGCTCTACTGACGACGTTGCTCGTGGTTGCGCCAAGGCCCGCCGGACAAGTGGCATTGCCGCCTGCGGCGACAGCGACGAACACTCCGGCGGCCACATCATCGGCAGCTCCGACGCCGACACTCATCCCCTCGCCCTCCCCCGCACCGCGCACCGCGACTGACTGCTTGAGTGTCCCAAGGCCCGTCGCAACTCTCGCGCCACCGAGCTCGTCGATCACGGATATGCGAGTGCTCAACGGGCATCAACCCTCGAACACTGTTTATGTGGGATTCTCCGACAGCGTTCCTGGGCTGACTCTCGTCGTCAATCCGACGGGCACACACTTCATCGAGGACGGATCAGGCCGCGAC
>JBEPVH010000225.1:0-4365 GCA_041691115.1 bacterium
AGTGCGCTCCGCTCGACGATCGATTCAGGGGCAGGCGTCGATCGCGGCGCCTGGTCGGCAGTTGCGGCGCTCGGGTGGCCCGGCCTGCTGGTGTCCGAGTCCGACGGTGGCGCCGGTGGAACCTGGATGGATGCGGTACTCCTGTCAGAGGAGTGCGGGCGCGCGCTGTACCCCCATCCTCTGGCAGTGAGCATGGCCCTCGCCCCGATGATCGCGGCGATGCCACAACAGACAGTTGCCGCGTCGGTGCTGGCTCCGATGCTCAATGGCTCTGCCATCGTGGGCTGGGCTGTCGCCGAATTGGCCAGTGGATGGTCAGCAACTGAGACCACGGTTCGGGTTCGGGAGCACGACGATTCGCTCTCGGTGGAAGGGCAGAAGTGGTTTGTCGAGGGCGGCGACAGCGCGTCCACCATCGTGCTCCATGCTCGCCAAGGCGGCGAGTTGGTTCTGGTGATCCTCGGGATTCCCTCCTCCGGGCTCACGCTGACCCCATCGCAGACGATCGACCCAAGTCGCCGCCTCTGTCACCTCGAGCTCGACGGCGTGATCGCGGAGAAAGCTTCAGTATTCAGCGTCACCGCGGAGGAGGTGCAACAGGCGCTCGATGGCGCGGCGCTGCTTACCGCGGCCGACGCTGTCGGTGCGTGCGCGCGACTGGTCGAGATGACGGTCAACTACGCCGAGCAACGCGTCGCATTCGGGCGCCGCATAGCTGAATACCAAGTTATCAAACATCGCTGCGCCGACATGTTTTCGTGGACCGAGACCATCGGCGCGGCAGTGCGGGCTGCGGCCGATGCGCTTGATCGGGGCGATCCCTCAGCGTCCCGTCTTGTCAGCGCCGCGAAACTCCTCGCCGCTGATCTGGGCGTACGTGTCGCCGGCGAGGCTCTGCAGATTCATGCAGGCATCGGCTTCACCTGGGACCACGATGTGCACCTCTACCTCCGACGGCTCCACGCCGACGCAACACTGTTCGGCGACGGCGCGGTCCACGCCGACCGTGTTTTCGCAGCGCTCTGCGCCGGCCAGGCGTCATGACGGCGCGCGGGGTTCCGGGTCGAGCGACCCTCTCCCCTGAGATCCGTGGAGTTCGCGACGGCTTTGAACAGCGGTGGACGGCGGAGGGCTGGTATCGAGGGGAAACGCTGGCCCGTCTGCTCGCTGACGCCGCCGCGGATCGGCGGGGCGGCGTTCCGATCACCTTCCATTCGCGCACGCGCAAGATCGAGGTGCTGACCGTCGCTGAGATGTACGCGCGCGGTCAGCGCGTGGCAGCCGGACTGGCCGGCCTCGGCTTGCGCCATGGCAACGTCATTGCAATCCAATTGCCCAACTGGGCAGAGCTCGCCGTCTGTTACGCCGCGGCTGCCGTTCTTGGCCTTGTCATTGTGCCGGTGGTACCCGCGTACGGCACCGCTGAGATCCGCGCCATCATTCGTGCTGGACACGTGCAGACGCTGGTGCTGGCGTCCTCGTGGCGGGGCACCGCGGCCGCTGCGGTGATCGCCGAGGTGGGGGGCACTGCGCCTCTGGAACATGTCATCGTCGTCGGTGAGGATCCGCCCACCGGGTCCGTGCCATGGCGTCAACTCGAATCTGCCAATGCCGGCACGATCGTCGATGCGACCGCAGCGATCGAGGGTGACGAGGTCTGCGCCGTGCTCTTTACGTCAGGCACGACGGCGGCTCCGAAGGGCGTACAACACAGCCACCACAGCCTCATTGCCGAGCTTCGCGGTTCGCCTACGCCACCGCAGGATCGCCCAGCTGCGGTCAGTCTCCAGCCGTTTCCTCCGGGTCACACGGCGGGGCTCTCCGCACTCCTGGGCCCCCTGGCACACGGTGTGGCTACGCACATGATGGATCACTGGAACGCCGAGCACGCCCTGTCGATCGTGATGGAAAACGGCATCACCGCACTCGCCGGCACACCGTATTTCCTGGGTGGCATTTTGGACGCCGCGGAGGCCGGGAGCGGCGACGTCGGTAGCGTGCGTGACGTGATCACCGGCGGCGCGGGTGTGCCTTCGGCCCTTGTCGAACGAGCCGATCGTCATGGATGGACGGTGTGTCGCTGTTACGGGCTCACCGAGCAACCGTCGCTGAGTGCGGCGTCCAGAACCGACTTGTTGTTAACCCGATCCCGGAGTGACGGGCGGCCCATCGCCGGCAATCACGTGCGGATCGTCGACGCGAGCGCACGACCTGCGCCCATCGGCTCGGACGGGGACATCGAGGCGATTGGCCCCGAGCAATGCGTCGGCTACGTCGACCCCGAGGACAACGCCAGGAGTTTCACCGACGATGGCTGGCTTCGAACCGGAGACATCGGCCACATCGACTCGGACGGCTTCCTCACCGTCACGGACCGCCGCAAGGACATCATCATCAGGGGCGGAGAAAACATCTCGGCACGGGAGATAGAGGACCTCCTAGCGGGCCATCCCGCTGTCGCGGAGGTGGCCGTGACGGCCCTCCCGGACCCCACGTACGGGGAGCGGGTGGGAGCGTTTGTCGTGCTTCGCAACGGCCACCGGCTGGACCTCGGCGAGGTGCAGCGCCACTTCGCGGCCGCCGGTCTGGCGCGGCAAAAGACACCCGAACAGCTGGTCATTGCCGAATCCCTCCCCCGGACGGCTGCCGGCAAGGTCAAGAAGTACGAGCTGCGCGCCGGTCTCGACCACGCCCTCGAATAGCCTTTCTCCAGAGAGAAGAGGCTTGTCAATAGAGAAACTGGTACCGCACCATACGGTGAATGACCGCCCGCGAACCCGCTCTTCTTGCCGCGGGGCCAGTGCCGCCGACAGAAGAAAGTCGGCCGCCCGGGGTTCCGGCCGTGGCCAACGCAATCGCCATCCTCGGCTACCTCGAGGAGAACGGGAATCGCCCGGCGACGATGTCCGACATCGCGCGTGCGTGTCACATGAACGTGAGCACCTGCTTCAACATCCTTCGAACCCTGCGCGGGGCCCGATACGTCGGCTACGACCCGGAGACCCGTCGCTACGACCTCGGCATGGCCATCGCCGACCTCGCATCGCAGGTGAATGTGCACCGCCAGGTGGTGTCCTTGGCGATGGAGCAGGCTCGACTGCTCGCCGAGCAGGTGCAGATGGCATGCATGGTGGTGCGACGGCTCGAGACCGCCGAATTCCTTGTCGTCGACGTCGTCGACAGCCGGCGTCCCATTCGAGTCACGGTGTCCGCCGGTGAACGCTTCGATCCGAACGCGGCGATCTATGCAAAAGCCTGGTACGCGTGGTGCGCCGATGGCGAGTTCGATCGAATGGTGGCGGAGCATGGCCTTCCACGTCGGACTGCACGGTCCATCACTGACGTCCGCAGGTTCCGAGAGGAGCTCGACCTCGTTCGCCGTCGCGGCTACGCGACCAGTTTCAGCGAGTACTACCTCGAAAGTAATGCGGTGGCGGCGGCGATCTTCAACGCAGAGGGACAGGTGAGCCATCTCATGGTGGTCACAGCCTTCTCCTCGCAGCTGACCGGTGACCGAGCCGACCAGGTGGGCCGGCAGGTCTATCACGCGGCCAGGTCCGTGACACGTCGCGTTGGGGGCCTCGATCCTCCACTCGACCCGGCTTAAGCACACGCAACCGCGGAAAGAGGTTCGCAATGGATTACTCGGCGTACTCGTTTCTCAGTGTCGACGTGCGCGACGGCATCGCCTACATCACCATGAATCGTCCGGACAAGGCAAACGCATGCCGCGCTGATGAGCACGGGGAATTTTCATCCATTCTCAGGGACATCGGGCGAGACGACGACGTCAAGGTTGCGCTGCTCCACGGCGCTGGTCCGCATTTCTCTGTCGGTGCTGACTGGGAGTTTCTGGATCAACTGGTCAGCGACAAAGCGGTATTGCTCGAGCTGCAGGAGCAAGCTCGCGATCTGGTCATGAATCACGCCGCGCTCGACAAGCCGGTCGTCGCTGCGCTGCACGGAACGGCGACGGGATCGGGTCTCATGTTTGCGTTGCTGTCGGACATCATCGTCGCCAGCAGGACCGCGAAGCTGGCCGATGGGCATGTCAAGATCGCACTCGCCGCCGGCGACGGGGGATGCCTGATCTGGCCATTGGCCGTCGGCATCACGCGAGCCAAGCGCTACCTGTTGACCGGCGATTTCATCGGAGCCGTCGAGGCCGAACGTATCGGACTGATCACTGAGGTCGTCGAACCAGGCCAGGAATTTGCACGCGCCGACGAATATGCGAAACAACTGCGCGATGCGCCCGAGGCGGCGGTTCGTTACACGAAACGGGCGCTCAACCAGTGGCTCCGTCTCGGCGCACAGATTTCTTTCGAGCTTTCGTTGGCCCTCGAGATTGAGACCTTTTCCGCC
>JBEPVH010000226.1:0-4363 GCA_041691115.1 bacterium
CCCCGGGGAAGGGCTTCCCAAGCCACGTGGTGGTCGCGGCGACCTGCTGGTAAGAGTGACTTATCGACCGGAAGTGAGGGTGTCCAAGTCTCGTTAAGAGCGTAAGGGGGAAATCACTTTATGCCACGCTGTCCTTGGGCCACGACTGAGCCACGTAGCTCTCGAGGAGTTCGCGCCTATCCGGGTCGTTTCCTGCCATGCGGGGAGGCTATGAAGGGGGAAGGGACAGCGCACGGACAAGACGACCGGATTCGTCCTGCCGTCCCGCAGGACTAGACTGCGCCGCCATGGGGCTTGATCCCGAGAGCATTTTTCGCAGGACCCGCCCCAAAGTCGTGAGGGGGAAGCGCGGCCGTCCGAGCCGCCGCCGGATCGTGGGCTACACGCTTCTGGGCATCTTCCTTCTGATCTTCATTCTCGGTGGCACCTCGCTGGGCCTGCGCGTGCAGTACCTCTTCCTCTCGACGATGGGTCACAGCAATGTCTTCTGGACTCCCGTCATCGCCCAGCTCGTGCTCTTCCTTATCGCCTTTGTCATCGCCGGTGGTCTCACAGCTCTCAACATTCCCGCGTGGCGCGCCGCAGCGCGCTGCCTCGATGAGCGCGGGGGCCGTATCGCCGTCGGTGCGGGCATCGCCGTTGCTCTGGCCGTCGGCATCTTCTCCGGCATTTACCTCTCATCCCAGTGGCAGGACGTCCTCCTGTGGATGCACGGCAAGGACTTCGGTGCCATCGAGCCGGTGTTCGGCAAGGACTACTCGTTCTTCGTCTTCACTCTGCCGGTGATCGACATGGTGCAGGGCATTGCCTGGGGCATCGTGCTGATATCGCTGCTCACGGTTCTGGGTATGAGCATCCTCGCGGGCGCTGCCATCAACGCGCCGGTCGATGTGCCGCTGCCGCTGCGCCCGGCGCCCGGCAAATCACCGGAGAGCGCCATCCCCATCCTGGTACGCCACGGCGGCGCCCTTCTCGTTCTCATCTTCATCCTCGCCGCTCTGGGCGCGCACTTCACCGTCTTTCACATGACGACGTCGGCGCATGACCAGTACAACTTTGTCGGCCTCGACGCCACGCAGCGCAATGTCGTCCGACCGGTTCTGGGAATCTCCCAATGGGTGGATCTGGTGTTCGCCGTCGGCATCGCCGCATTGCTGATCGCGCGATGGAACGATGCCAAGGAATCGACCGGAGGTGTCTTCACCGGCATCGTCGCGCTCTTCCTTATCGGGTCGGCGATCGCGCAGAACGTGCCGTCGCTCATCTACGACGCCGCCTACGCCAAGCCCAACGCACAGACGGCGCAGGCCAACAAGGACGGTGGGCCTATCGCCGACTTCCTGGCGGCGAGCCGATATGCATGGGCCCTGCAAGATGGCACCGACATCGACGTCAAGAAGTTCGGCGCCACCGCGGCACCGACACTGGCGGATCTCGCCGCCGATCCCGGAACACTTCGCAACGTGCGGCTGCAGGATGCGGGCCAGCTCGATGACACGCTGGCGCAGATCGACAGGACGCGCAACTATCAGGTCTATCCCAACATCACCGTTGATCGCTACGCCACGGCGGCCGGTGATCAGCTTGAGGTGATGCTGGGCCCGCGCGAGATCGACTCCAACGATGTGCCCGGCGGCTTCGTCAACCAGAATCTCATCTACACGCACGGTTATGGCGTGACCGCCGTCTCGGTCAACAAGATCGGCGATTCCGGCAAGCCGTATGTTCTGACGGGCCAGCAGCCCATGCATCAGGTGGCGACGGACTCGCCTCCCGATCTGTCGTTTGCGGGCGTTCCGGGAGCAGATCCTCGCATCTTCTGCGGCGAGTCGATGGACCATAACGTCGTTGTCAATACGACCCAGGGTGAATTCGATTACCCGTCCGGCACCGGCGACCAGACGTCGCACGCCGGCGACATCACCGGCATCCCATTGGACTCCGCGTTCGACAAGCTCGCGCTCTCGCTGGTGTCGTACGGTGGTACCGACCTTCTCCTCACCAACACGCTGACGCCCGACAGCCGGGCGCTGCTCCATCGCGGTATCGCCGACAGGGTGCAAACCCTGGCGCCCTTCCTCACGGTGGACAAGGATCCCTACGTCGTCGTCGACCCCACCAGCAAGCACCTCGTCTACATCGTCGACGCCTACGTCAGCAGTGACAGGTTCCCCGACTCGTTCCGGCTCGACGACGGCACGTCGTACAAGCGCAACGCCGTCAAGGCAGTCGTCGATGCCAAGACATGTGCCACAACGCTGTACGCGCTCGACATGAACGAGCCGATGACAGCCGCTTACAACGCAATCTACCCCGGCCTGATGACGCCGTTCGATCAGATGCCCATGGCCATCAAGGCGCATCTTCGCTACCCCGAGGATCTCCTGACGAATCAGGCAAAGGTCTACGCCACCGTGCATGTGGCGGACGCTTCGGTCTTCTTCAACGGATCCGACAGATATCGGGTGTCACAGGAGTTGAGTGAGACCGGCACGCCGTCCGACACGGCGCCGTACTACATCATCGCCACACTTCCCGGCGATGCCAAGCCGACGTTCATGCTGCTGCAGACATTCTCACCCGGGTCGGGTTCGGGCTCGGGCGGTACAGCCAACAACATGACCGCGTGGCTGGCCGCGCAATGCGACTACACCAAAACCAATCATCCGCTTTTGGCCGCAGTCCCTCTCGACAACGGCGCCAACGTCCTCGGACCGCTGCAGTTCGACAACAACCTCAACACCAACCAGGCGATCAGCAGCACCATCACGCTGCTGGGTCAGCATGGCTCCAAGGCCATCCTCGGCAACGTGATCGTTCTGCCGTTCAACAATCACACCTTCCTCTACGTGCGGCCGCTGTATGTGGCGGCCAGCAGTGGCAGCGGATCCTCGTTCCCGCAGCTGCAAGAGGTGTTGGTGGGCACACAGAATGCCGTTGCTCAGGGGCCGACGTTCGCTGCCGCATTGCAGAATCTTTTCAACACCAAGGACCCCATACCGGGGTTGGATTCCACCGGCACCCCGACGCCGACCCCCACACCGACGCCGGGACCGGGACCGGGACCGGGCCAGACCGTGTCGCCCGAGGTGATCGCGGTGGTCAATGACCTGATCGCGCATCAGGCTGCCGCGCATGACGCCTTTACCCGCGGTGACTTCGCGACCTACGGCAAAGAGCAGGACGCCATTCAGGCCGACATCGACAAGCTCAAGCAGTTGCTGGCGGCACCGCAGGCAACGCCGTCCGCAACCCCCTCGGCATCGCCGGGCTGAGATAGGCTGCCGGGCCATGGAGACCATCGCGCCCGGGATTCGCCAACTGGACACGCTGCTGGGTGGCTGGGATCGCATGACCGCGGGCTTTCTCGTTGAGGGTCCGAATCCTGCGTTGATCGAGACGGGATCACAGTCGTCGGCCGCAACTGTCATCGCCGCGCTCAACGCCGCCGGTGTTGGTGCTGCCGACCTGCGCTGGATTGTGGTGACCCACATCCATCTCGACCATGCGGGCGGGGTCGGAGATCTGGCTGCCGCCTTCCCCAACGCCACTGTCGTGGTGCACGAGAAAGGGGCACGCCATCTCGTCGACCCCAGTCGTCTCATCAGTTCAGCGTCACGCGTCTACGGTCCATTGCTCGACGACCTCTACGGCCGTATGGATCCCGTCCCGGCGGAGCGGCTTGTCGCCGCCGCCGACGGCCACATCCTCGACATCGGCAACGACAGGCATCTGCGCCTTGTCGATTCACCGGGCCACGCGCAGCATCATCATGCGGTTCTCGATGAGCTGACGGGAACGCTCATGGTCGGCGACGCGGTGGGCGTGAAGCTCCCCGACATCGGCATGTTGCGGCCGGCGACGCCACCGCCCGACTTCGACCTCGAGGCGGCTGTGCATTCGTTGCGCCGCTTCACCGACCTCAAGCCGTCATCCGTGGTGCTGACGCACTACGGCCCGGTGGACAACGGTCTCGAGGTTCTTGCCGAAGCCGAGGACATGTTGCATCGCTGGGTCGACGTCGCCGAGCAGACGATGAAGGACAACGCCGATGCCGGCATCGATGGCGTCGCAGCCG
Organism: bacterium; assembly: GCA_041691115.1. GTDB lineage: Bacteria > Chloroflexota > Dormibacteria > Aeolococcales > Aeolococcaceae > JBEPVH01. The sequence continues at coordinate 4,079 of JBEPVH010000226.1, forward strand.
CTCTCGCCGAGGCATTCGCTACACCGCCCGAAGACATGCCCGACTCCGTGCGCGAAAAGTTCGAGGTCCTCAATGGCGTCCATTCGAATGCCACGGGCATCGTGCGCTACCTCACCAACCGCGACAAGGTGGCAGCCGAATGAGTGAGACGCCGCAACCCGTCGAGCGCAAGGTACTTCTCGCCGCTGTGGTGCTCGCTGCCGTGACCGGCGTTGTCGTGGGCGCGCTGGCGGCCTGGTTCGTCTACGGCAGGCTCGGACCCTCCGAGAGCTGTCTCTTATACAC
>JBEPVH010000227.1:0-4359 GCA_041691115.1 bacterium
TTGGTGGCATAGACGATCGCCGCGGGCGCCATTGACGTCACAGCCGGCGGTGGCGGTGTATGCGTCGGAGGCGGTGGTGTGTGTGTCGGCGGCGGCGGTGTCGGAGGTACGCCGGTGATGCGTGAGTGCCATAACGTGGCGAGCCCAGCCCACGATGACTTGGGCGTGTAGTCCTCGCGCAGGAACCCACTTGTGGTGTCGTTACCCGGGACGTCGCGCAGGAAATTGTTGAGCAGCGGACCTGTCGGGAACGGAAACTTATGCCACTGGACGTGGGCGGCGCGCATGTACGCCAATTGCGTGGCCTCGTTAACGCACTTGGCACAGGTCCCTGTCGGGAAGCCGACCTCGGTTCCCCAAATGGGTTTGGCTCCATCGCCGTTCGCGGCCATGATGGCGTGAAGGTCCGGAAGCTGGCAGTAGCTGTTGTAGGACGGGCACGGTGACGACGTTGGCGACGCGGGATACGAGTACGGATGATCGGCTACGCCGTCGAGATACTCGCGGCCACCGTGGGCGTAGATGCCGCGCAGGAAAGACTCCTGAGCCACGACGCCGGGAGCCAAACCGCCGCTGAGCACGGTGCTGCGGGCATGCAGCGTGGCGGCGGCGGCACGCACACCGCGGGCGCCGGGGATGAGGACGTGGCTGACGTACGCCGCGGGGTCGGGACCCGAGACCCAGAAGCTGACGTTGTCGGGTTCGTTCCACATCTCGTAGACATGAACGCCACGAGGGATGTAGTGCAGCGCCAGCTGTTGAGAGAACTCCTGCCAGTCGGCTGGATGCGTCACCGGATAGAACTCGGACGTCGAATGGCCCATCGCCCACGACGGTGCGTAGGTGACGTCGGCGAGAACCTCCAGGCCATGTGCTCTGGCCGCATCGACGACGGCGTCGGTCGCTGCGTAGGTGTAGCGGCCCCTGTCGGGCTCGATCCGAGCCATACCCATGTTGATGCGGATCCAATGACCGCCACCGGCGACGACAGCATTGAGGTCACGCTCGAGATGTGCCGGGTTGCGGGCGTAGTCACCGAAAACGGCGCCGCCCATGGAGAAACCTGCCGTCGAGCCGTACGTCGCGGCGGTCGCCACGGCCGCGGGCGCGGTCTTTGACGTGAGGGTCACTGCACCTGCGGCCAGCGCCACCAATGCAAGGATCGCCAGACGCCGCCGCAGTGCCCGCGTTGGACGTGATAGTCGGGACCCGCCGTTCCTCGCCACGGAGGCCACGCTCGCAACGTAGAAGGGACAGCGTGCGGACAATCAGCGTCCGGCGGCCATCTCCGAGAGGCGCACCACGGTGTTCCAGTTGCGCGCCGTCATGACAGTGCCGAGGTGGCGATCTAGCGGAGCTTTGAAGAGGCGTGATCCGGCGACACCACGGGGGCACCAGATGTGCAACTCCCGGCCCTTGAGCACGCACTTGTCGGGTGCGATGGCCAGTGCCGAAAGACGTTTGGCGGCGTCGGCGGTGGGTGTGTCGCGGCAGAAACCCACCAAGTGCTGCGAGGGTTCGGAAGCCAGCCGTCCCAGTGGATCAGCGGCGATGACGGATGCCATCTCGTCGGCTGTGCGCACGATGACGGCTGATTCGACACCGAGGCGATCGGCGACGGCGGCTTCAATGTCCGCCGCTACGCGGGCAGTATCGTTGCTCGCGGAACTGAAGACCACGTTGCCGCTGTTGACGTAGGTGGCGATGTCGGTGTTGCCGAGGTCGGCGATGAGATCGCGCAGATCGGCCATGGGGACACGCTTATTGCCACCGACATTGATGCCACGGAGCAGGGCGACGAGACGCGCCGTCACGCCATGCTCAACTCGGCGGATGGAACGGCTGGCCGTCGACACGCGTGAGCTTGCCTCGCCAGACGTAGCGGTTGTAGTCCTGCCAGAACGGAGTGCAGGTCACCATGGTGATGTCGTAGCCCGTGGTCGGGTTGAGCTGTGAGACGTCGTTGGGCGACAGTTCCCAGCGCTGCGTGATCGTGTAGACGTACGAGTGGCATGACTTGTCCTCGACGGTGACGTTGCCATTGACCACGAGGTTGTCGATGTGTTCGTAGTTGGGCTCACGATGAAAGGCGATGATCATGTTGCCCTTCTGGCCGGGTGCGGGCGTCCCCTTGTAATGCACCATCGATCGCTGGTTGAGCAAGTCCCAGCCGCCGTCACCGGCGACACCGGAATAGTCATAGCCGAGAATCGACGTGAAGTCGACGCGGGCGAAATCACCGGCCTTGCCGCCGCTCGCGGTACAGGCAGCCGCATTACCGCCGGGATCGGTCTTGATCTCGCCCTGAATGGCGCTATTGCCCGTGGTACGCCAGGCCGACAATGCCTCGGAGTCGGCGTTGCCGCGCTGCTTGGTCTGCAGGATGGAGCCAATGCGTTCAAGCAACGGCGGTCCCAGGATGATGCCGCCGACAACGAGGAGAAGCACCCCGAACGTCAGAGCCGGAAGGCGCCGGCGCAGAAAGGGATTCACGGCAGGCTCCTCAGGAAGCCTGCTTGTAGCTCACGTAGTCGGCGTTCTTGAAGAACCGCCGCTGGGCGAGCTCTGAGAACTTCTTGTCAAGGAACCATGGGCGCAGACGCACGATCGTGGGCGGCTTGCCTCGGTAGAGAACAATGCCCGTGCCGTCCTGCAACTGCCGCAGTGCATCCGGTGTCGCCATCTGATCCTGGCGTGCTGAATACGTTCGGTTCACCTTGCCGTCGTTACGGCTGATCGAAACGTCGGTGTACTCCTGGCGTCCAACCATCTTGGCAACGATCTCTGTCGTCTCGGGATCGGAAATACCCGGCAGGACGATCTTGCAGGGATGGTTGTTGAGGATCGAGTTGGCCTTGTCGTTGCCGTACCTGGCCTTGAGCTGCGAGAAGTCCTGGACGATCGACATCAGGATGACGCCACGACCTGCGCCCTGCGAGGCCATCGACGGCAGTTCTTCAATCGGCACAACGTTGGCAAGCTCGTCGAGGAAGAGTCCGAGTTCGGGATCAAGACGGCCGCGCGGCATGAAGTTGGCGAGGCCATATGCCTGGGTGACGATGGTCATGAGGATGCCGACGAAGAGCGAGGCAACACGCTCCGGCGACTGGCGCGGCGTGCAGAGGTAGAGCGTGCCGCGGCGCTTGAGGAATTCTTCGGGGTTGAGGCGCGACGTCATCGCCGACTTGGCGACGGGACCCTCATTGAAGAGGTTGAAGAATCGCGAGACTGTCGAGAAGACGGTGCCGCGTTCCTTCTCCGGCCGCTGGTCGATACCCATGAGCATCGAGATGGCGCGCTCCGGGTCGGAGTTCTCGGGATGCGCCTGATCGGCGAGCATCTCCTGAAGGATCGTCATCGGTGTGCCGAGGTCGTAGGACTGCACCCACTGCTTGACGTCAACGATGGAGTGCGTGCCCGTCGACGCGGCGACGAAGAGCAGCGGTGCGATCAGCTGCTTGCCGGATTCAGCCCAGTGGGCCCAGTCGTTATCGCCCTTGCCGCCACCGGAGTTCATACCGGCGGTGAGCCACGCCGACACCATGATGGCGTAGTCCAACGTGTCGCATCCGGAGATGGGTGACCACGTCACCGTCTGGTAGCTGTCGGCTACCTCACCGGTGGGGTCATACACATACACGGGGCCAACCGACTGGCGGTAGCCACCTGTGATGTCAACAAGCTCGCTCTTGGTTGAAGTGACGATGGCGGATCCCATCCACTCGAAGAGATTGGGGATCACAAGTCCTGACGTCTTACCGGATCGGGTGGGGCCGATCACCAGTGTCGACACTTCGCGTTCGGTGGCAATCAGTGTTGCACCGCGCTTGCCGAGAATCATGCGGCCCGCTGACGGGCCGGTGACGCGCATCGCGCGCAGGTCCATGAAGTTCGCCCATCGCGACGAGCGCTGGAGATTCTTGGGAGCGAAGAACTGCGACGCACCGAAGGCCGGCATACCGCCCTTCCAGTACAGCGAGGCGAAGACGATGCCGCCGACCGAACCGCCGACCATCAGGACCATGATGGCCCAGAAGAAGAACATGTTCATGTCGCCGTAGGCACCGACGAGGTGGGGCACGTTGAGGCCACCGTCAGATTCGAAGGTACCCGGCGCGTTGAACACCATGTCCATGGGATTCAGCTTGGGCTCGCCTCCGGTCGCCTTGGAGGCAAGGGTGACGACGCCCCACGGAATGAGCCAGATGCCGGCCAGAACTCCGACCAGCACCATGTCACTCTTGCGATTACCTGCGGCCCGCGGACCCTGCGTCGTGCCCATGTCGGATCGATCCTAGGAAGGGGGAAGGGACAGAGCGCGGACAATGGCTGTCCCCCTTTGAACGGGGAACCCTGACC